>CAMFTQ010000078.1 GCA_945988865.1 uncultured Anaeromassilibacillus sp. | reverse complement strand
CTTAGAAAAATCGGAGAAAGACCGTCAATGTTCATATCAAAGAGCATCATATTTGACAGCTCGACTACATCTGCTACCTTATCGCCTACTCTGACAAGGTAATCAACGTTATCGTCTGTAATGTAGCCTGCCGGCATAGAAAAGTTCTGTGCCTTTAGAATGTTTGACACCATATCCATTGTGATGACTTTCTCGGCATTTGCGTTGTCGAGCGCCTCTTGCTTTTTCTCTGCAAGCTCATCGACTGATTTTTCAAGCTCTGCTTTAGTCTTTTCAAGCTGTGAAATTGTCGCTGTTACCTCGCTTTCCTTTGTAACAAGCTCTGCATAGGTGCTGTTCATCTGAAAGTCGGCTGCTGATTTCTGAATTTCAAGCTGTTTTTTTGCCTCGTCAATTTTCAGCTTGCCCTCTTCAAGCTGAGTAAGCGCAGTGGCTATCGCTTCAATACCGCTGTCAAGCTGTCCTATTACTTCCTCAAGACCCTTGACAGCTTCGGGCAGCTCCTCGATTTTTGCGCCGAGTGCTGATATATCCTCTTTTGCTTTTTCATAGCCTTCTTTTGTTTTCTCAAGCGCTTCGTTTATCTTGTCAATTCTTTCGCTTATCTCGTTATACGTAACGCTAAGCTCTGAAAGCTGTTTGTCAAGCTCTCTTAGCTTTTCCTTTGCCGCCTGATAAAGCTCGCTGTCCTTGGCAGCGTCTTTTAGCTGTGCTAAAGCGTCATCGTATTTGGTCTTTATCTGCTCTAACTTTTCCTTTGTTGCTGTTAAGATGCTTTCGGACTCTTTAAGCTCTGTAATTCTCTTTTGCAAAAGCACAAGTGCGTCATAGGCTTTTTTAATAAGCTCTCTTTGCGTTGTAAGCTCTGATTGCTTATTTACAAGCTCAAGCTTTGTTTCAAGCAGCTTTGTCTGCTCGCTGTCAAGAGTTGCTTTGCCCTGTGCAAGCTCTGTAGCGATTTCTTCTCTTTTTTCACTAAGCTCCTTCTTGCCGTTTTCTAACTGAGCTTTGCCGTCTGTCGCCTTGTCTATTCCTTCTTGGAGCTGATTTTTACCGTCTGCTATTTTATCCTCGGCTTCCTTGAACTTCTTGTTGAGTGCATCCTCGATTTTCTTGTTGACCTTATCAAGCTTATCCTGAGAAATTACAACGTTAATTCTCTGTTCGAGCAAACCCATAGAGTTCACAGACGCAATACCCGACACACCCTCAAGCCTGTTTATCACGTTTTCTTTTACGAAGTCAGAAACCTCCTGCGTGTTTTTGCCGTCCATATCGACTGCATAGGAGGCAACAGGCAGAACATTCGGGTTAATCTTCATAATAACGGTAGAGCCTACGCCGTCAGGCATATAGGCTGACACCATATCAATTTTTTCACGTATATCAATGCTTGCTGTATCCATATTTGTACCGTCGGCAAATTCAAGCATAAGCATAGAGTAGTTTGCCGCAGATTTTGAACGGATATTATTTATATTTTCAATAGTCGCCATCGACTGCTCAAGCGGTTTTGATACAGCCGTTTCTACCGCCTCGGGAGTAGCACCCGGATATGTAGTCATCAGAAGTACATACGGCAGGTCAAGGCTCGGGAATAAATCGGGAGTCATATCAGAAAACGAAACCGCACCGAAAACAAGCACAAGAATTATCGCCACAAATACGGTTAGCGGTTTTTTAACACTGAATTTAGTCAAGGCTGTCACTCTCCTTGTTCTGCTTTTGAGCTGACACTGTGCCGTATTTCAAAAGATTTACTGTTCTGTTAAGGTTATCCTTGACATAGGCTGTGTCCTTACCACAGGCGAAAACATCAAATATCGCCTTGAACAATATCGTCATAAGTGTATCAAATAACGACTGAAGGTCGTTGTCGTCTGTAATCTTTAGCATATCACGATTTATAAGCGGAAAAACGTCTGACTTGCAGGGAACTATGTGCCTGTTTTTCAGATAATCTGTAATAAGGTCGCTGTTCATCTTGAAATTGCTTATTATACGCTCAATAATCCTCTTGTTGTCGTCTTTTTCGGCAAAGCTCATTATTGCGTCAAACAAATAGAAGGGAACGCTGAAAATATCTCCGTTTGATTTTTCGAGCGATTTTTTGGTAGCTTGCTTCATAAAGTATGTGAAATCCTCTGTAATAATCTGAATTAAATCTACCTTATCGTCAAAATACTGATAAAAGCTTCCTCGTGAGATATTAGCCTCCTGAACAATGCGGTTGATTGAAATTCTCTCGGCAGGCGAGCGTGAAAATTCAAGCCTTATTGCCCAGATTATTCGTTCTCTTTTTTCCTTTGGCAGATTGTAAAACGTCTGCTTAATCATAATACCATTCCTTTCAAAACAAAGCGTTTTGCTATATGACAACCTGTCATATGACAGATTGTCATAATTATATATACATATTTTTTATTTGTCAATAACATCAGCATTTTTGTTTAAAAATATAAAGGATCTATTGCAAATGTTAGGGTATGAATATATTATAGAAATCACTAAAAGCCTCCCCTGTGTAAGGGGAGGTGTCAAAGCCTTTGGCTTTGACGGAGGGGTTGTGGGTAATGAATAAAACCCAACTAACGCACAAAGCCTAAGTAAAGGTGCAAGACAATCCCCTCAGTCGGCGTAGCCGACAGCTTTCTCCGAAAGCGGGTACCCTTTTGTCAGCGAAGCTGACATTTCCCCTGACAGGGGAATTTCCCCTTGCTAAGGGGAGCCTACAGAGAGGAACCATTCATTTACTAAGGGAAGCCTACACATAACACAACTTTTGAAAAACAAGCAATATAAATAAAAATCGAACAGCCGTCCCATTTGCGGAACGGCTGTCTTTGCCTTTTTATCTGTTTATAAATTACTCTGCATTTTCTGCCTTTGCCTGCTCTATAACCTTTTGTGCTACATTTGCCGGTGCGTCCTCGTAACGCTCAAATTCAAAGGTAAAGCTTCCTCTGCCCTGCGTTACCTGACGAAGATATATTGCAAAGTCGCTCATCTGCGCCATAGGAACCTCTGCCTCTACAACCTGCATACCGTCCTCGCCCGGATTCATACCCATAACTCTGCCTCGGCGCTTGTTTACCTCGCCCATTACGTCGCCCATATTGCTGTCGGGTACTGTAGCCTTTAAGTAGCCGATTGGCTCTAACAGTGTAGGTGAAGCCTGTGGCATACCGTTTTTGTATGCTATTGAAGCCGCCATTTTAAACGACATTTCAGATGAATCTACAGGATGATATGAGCCGTCATAGAGCGTTGCCTTTAGTCCTACAACAGGGTAGCCTGCAAGAGGTCCTTTTTTGATTGACTCTCTAAGTCCCTTTTCAACTGCCGGGAAGAAGCCCTTAGGCACTGAACCGCCGACAATCTTTTCGGCAAATTCAAGTCCGTCACAGTCGCAAGGCTCAAATTTAATCCATACGTCACCAAACTGTCCGTGACCGCCCGACTGCTTTTTATGTCTGCCCTGAACCTCAACCGACTTGCGGATAGTTTCTCTGTATGCAACCTTCGGAGTTTTCAAAACTACATCAATGTTATATTTGTTTTTAAGCTTAGACACAACAACATCAAGATGCTGTTCGCCCATACCGGATATAACCATTTCGTGCGTTTCTGTATTTGTTACAAGCTTGATTGTCGGATCCTCCTCCATCAGCTTTGCAACGCTTTGTGCAACCTTTTCTTCATCGCCCTTTGTCTTTGGGAAGATTGCCATTGAATAGCAGGGGTTCGGATATGTAATACCGTCAAGCACTACCTTTCTAAGCGGTGAGCAGAGTGTATCGCCTGTTTTTGCACCCATAAGCTTTGGTATTGCGCCAATGTCGCCTGCGCCGATATATGCTGCGTCCTCCTGCTTTTTGCCCCTTACCGTCAGCACCTTTGTAATACGCTCCTGATTGCCTGTGCGCATATTGATAAGCGGAGTATCGGCAGATACCTTGCCCGAAATAACCTTTATATATGACAGCTTGCCTACAAACGGGTCCATAACTGTCTTGAATACTACAGCAGCAGCCGCACCGTTTTCGTTTACAGAGATTTCAACTGGCTCGCCGTCTGTATCTGAACCGATTTCACCGCCCTTGTCGGCAGCCTTTGGCGCAAGCCAAGTCAGGCTGTTTAAAAGCTGGTCGATAGCAAACGTGTTTTGTGCGTCACCGCAGAAAACAGGGTAAATTGTGCCGTCCTTAACACCCTGACTAACACCTAAGATGATTTCCTCAGGTGTGAACTCCTCGCCCATTATGAACTTGTCGAGCAGCTCCTCCGAGGTTTCTGCAACGGCCTCTTTTATAGCTACACGCAGACCCTCAAGGCGGTTGCCCATATCGGGCATATCGGTAGGCATTACCTTGCCGTTTTCGTACTTATAAGCCTTATATTCAAACAGATTTACATAGATATTTGCCTGACCGTCAACAATGTACGGAACAATAACAGGACAAACGGCAGGGCCGAAGGTAGCCTTTAGCGTTTCAAATACACGATAAAAACGTGCGCTTTCGTCACACAGACCGTTTACAAAGAACACCTTTGTAAGACCTGCCTTTGTAGCAGCCTTTACAGCCTTTTCTGTGCCGACGTTTACACCGTCCTTGCCTGATACTACAATCAAGGCTGTGTCTGCCGCACG
>CAMFTQ010000077.1 GCA_945988865.1 uncultured Anaeromassilibacillus sp. | reverse complement strand
AAAAACCACCGCTCGGCTTCCCGAACGGTGGCGTTAAACTCATCTTTCGGTTATACCGCAGGATTTGGCACCTTGCATATGCAGGTTGCCGGACTTCACAGGGCCTGTCCCTCAGTCGCTCTTGATAAGTGGTATATTAAATTTTATGTACATAAAGCTATTTGTAACGCTTTGAGTACATTATAGCATAAAGCGACAAAATGTCAATAGCAGAAATTAAATCAGTCTGCGTATTTATCTGTATCGCCCCAAGAGTACATCTTTCTAAGCTCTGCGCCTACAGCCTCAAGCTGATGTGAAGCCTCGATGCGTCTTGCTGAGTTGAAGTGTGCTCTGCCGTTCTTGTTCTCTGCAATCCACTTTGAAGCAAATGTACCGTCCTGAATTTCTGTCAGAACCTTCTTCATCTCCTTCTTAGTTTCCTCAGTGATAAGACGCTTGCCTGTTTCGTAGTCACCGAATTCTGCTGTGTCAGAGATTGAATATCTCATCTTGCTGAAGCCGCCGCTGTAGATAAGGTCAACGATAAGCTTCATCTCGTGAATACACTCAAAGTAAGCGTTCTCCGGAGCGTAGCCTGCCTCTACAAGTGTTTCAAAGCCTGCCTTCATCAAAGCTGTAACACCGCCGCAAAGAACAGCCTGCTCACCAAAGAGGTCAGTTTCTGTTTCTGCCTTGAAGGTTGTTTCAAGAACACCTGCACGGCTGCCGCCGATACCTGCAGCGTAAGCCAGACCTAACTCTTTAGCGTTGCCTGTTGCGTCCTGATATACAGCGATAAGGCACGGAACACCCTTGCCCTCAATGTACTCTGAACGTACTGTGTGACCCGGTCCCTTAGGAGCGATCATAAATACGTCAACGTCCTTAGGCGGAATAATCTGCTGATAGTGGATATTAAAGCCGTGAGCAAAAGCAAGTGCCTTGCCTGCTGTAAGGTTAGGCTCAATGTCCTTTTTATACATATCTGCCTGTCTTTCGTCATTGATAAGAATCATAATGATGTCTGCAGCCTTAGCAGCCTCTGCGGTTGTCATAACCTTAAGACCTGCTTTTTCAGCTCTTGCCCAGCTCTTTGAACCCTCGTAAAGAGCAACGATTACATCTACACCGCTTTCGTGAAGGTTCAATGCGTGTGCGTGACCCTGACTGCCGTAGCCTACGATTGCAACTGTCTTGTCCTTTAAAAGGCTTAAATTACAATCCTGCTGATAATAAATCTTTGCCATTTTGATTTCCTCCTTGCCGCAATACGGCGAAATAAAAATATATTAGGGCGTGTCGTGTAAATGATACACCCACGGTAATCTGCGAATTACTTAGTAACGTCAGACGCACCCTTTTCAAGTGCAATAGTGCCTGTGCTAACTAATTCACGGATGCCATACGGTTTTAAAAGGTCAACAAGAGTTTTTGTGACCTCGGTTGTGTTGCAGAACTCTACAGTAATTGTGCTTGTAGAAACATCTACGATTTTTGCCTGCATAAGCTCTGCGATTTTCATTATTTCAAAGCGTTTAGCAGCCGGACAGTGAACCTTTATAAGGGTAAGCTCACGACTGATAAAATCGCCGTTTGTATGACGTTTAACTTTAATAACGGGGATAAGCTTGTTAAGCTGTTTTTCAAGCTGTTCAACAACGTACTCGTCACCGTCTGCAACAACGGTAATGCGAGAAACGTTCGGGTCGTTTGTTACACCCACTGCAAGCGAATCAATGTTAAAGGCTCTGCGAGAGAAAAGTCCCGAAATCTTTGAGAGAACGCCTGCGTGATTTTCAACAAGAATAGATAATGTATATTTCAAAGCGTAACCATTCCTTTTCTATAAAAAGAGTGCGGATATGTCAAAAAATTAAATTGACGGAGTGTCGGGAGAAACATTGCACACAAGGATAAACGGCTTGTCTGTCTTAATCATTTTTTCTGCTATTGCCTCTGCTTCTTCATTTGAATTAGCCTGTGCGCTGTCAATGCCGTAGGCTTCGGCAATCTTTAAAAAGTCGAGCGTTTCGTCAAGAAACGTAGCCGAGTATCTGCCGCCGTACAAATTATCCTGAAGCTCACGCACCATACCAAGACGGACGTTTCTCATAATGATAATCTTTACGTTAATGTGATTCTGAGCTATTGTTCCAAGCTCATTGAGGCTCATCTGAAAGCTTCCGTCACCGCATACAACTACAACGTCACGTGTAGGACGTGCAAGCTTTGCGCCTATTGCGGCAGGAACCGAGTAACCCATTGTACCCATACCGCCTGTTGTCAAAAATCTGCCCTCACGTATTTTGAAGTTGTTTGCACACCATATCTGATTTTGTCCTACGTCAGCTACAAGAATAGCCTTTGATTTAAGCATAGAGCTTAATTTGCCGACAAAGGCACGAGGCTCTACATATCCCTCAAATACAGGAGGCTTTCTGAAAAGCTCCTTCTTCCAGCCCTTGAGCGTTTCGCTCCACAGCTTTGAAACGTGGTAATCCTGCGTACCCTCAATCAGACTGTCGATAATATTTTTCATATCGCCTACAATCGGTACGGTAGTTTTTACATTCTTTCCGATTTCGGCAGGGTCAATATCAATGTGAATAATCTTTGAGTTTTCGCTCATCTGGTCGGGAGCGGCAACTGCTCTGTCGCCAAGCCTTGCACCACATACGATAACAAGGTCAGCCTGATGCAGTGAACGGTTAGCCGCCGCCTTGCCGTACGTTCCGAGCATACCGAGGTACAGCTCGTGGTCAGACGGCATAACGCCTATGCCCATCATTGTAGAGATTACCGGAATACCCGTCTGCTCTGCAAATTTAACAAGCTTTAGCTTTACACCGGAGCTTAGAACGCCGCCGCCTGCTACAATAACAGGGCGAGAGCTGCTTGTAATAAGCTCAATAGCTTTTTTTACCTGTCCGGGGTGGCATTTTGTGTTAGGCTTGTAGCCTATGATGTCAACCTTTTCGGGGTAAACAAATTCTTCTATCTTTTTTTGCTGAATATCAATGGGAATATCAATAAGCACAGGACCCGGTCTGCCTGTTGACGCAATATGAAAAGCCTCTTTAAAAACACGTGGCAAATCAGACGTCTTATTAACAAGGTAGCTGTGCTTTACAAACGGCTCGCAGGCGCCTGTGATGTCAGCCTCCTGAAAAACGTCACGTCCGAGCAAATCGCTTCTGACCTGTCCTGTAATGGCAATAATCGGAATAGAGTCCATATATGCAGTTGCAATACCTGTGATAAGGTTTGTAGCGCCCGGACCCGAGGTAGCAACACATACGCCCGGCTTACCGCTTGCTCTTGCATATCCGCTTGCGGCGTGTGCCGAATTCTGCTCCTGTCGCACAAGTATATGGCGAATTTGCGAATTTAACAGCTCGTCATAAAAAGGGCAGATAGCCGCACCGGGGTAACCGAAAACTACAGAAACGCCTTCAGCCTCAAGGCATTTTACCATTATCTCTGCTCCGCTTATCATCTTTCTAACCAATCCTTTATATAAAATGAAATTTATTCAAAATTCTATTTAACCTATTATAGTATAAAAAAACCCGATTGTCAAACCGAAAAACAGAAAATAAACTCCAAACTATCAATAAATCCCCTGCACCGTCACCTCGCCCGAATTAACCGTACAGGTCGTGCCGTCGCTGAGCATCGCCACAAGCTCACCCTGAGGATTTACGTCAACAGCAACTGCGCTTATGTATCTGTTGCCACGTGTAAAGCTTATTTCCTTGCCAAGCGTTGCGCACAGATGCCTGTATTCCTTTACGTTAAAGGTGTTGAGCTTGTAGTCACAGCATAAAAGCTCCTTTTCAAGATCGTTTAATATATCAGCCGTAAGTTTTGATTTATTAGGCTTTTTGCCTGTTTCGATAAATACAGAGGTCGCCTTTTTCGAAATTTCTTCGGGGAAGCTCTCGTTGTCGCAGTTTATACCTATTCCGATTATAATATGCTCAACAGCGTCAAATTCAGCCGTCATTTCGGTGAGTGTTCCGCAGATTTTTTTGTTGCCTGCAATTACATCGTTCGGCCACTTTATTTTGCAGTCTAAATCAAAAAGTCTGTTGAGAGTTTTGCATACGGCAAGGCCTGTCAGCGGTGTAATTGACGATACCTCCATAGGCGAAAGCTGTGGACGGATAAGAAGCGACATCCATATTCCGCTGTCCTTTTGCGACTGCCACGCTCTGCCTAATCTGCCCTTGCCGTTTGTCTGCTCACGTGCAATAACAACAGTACCCGAAGATGCTCCTTCTAAACCGCAGGCTTTTGCGTAAGTGTTCGTTGAGTCCACAGTATCAAGAATAATTATGCTTTTGCCAAACTCTTTTGTTGTCAGGTGCTTTGCAATATCGTCCTTGCTTATAACGCTCTGTGCGTCAAGCAGAATATACCCCTTGTTTGTAGATGAGCTTATAGTATATCCCTTGTCACGCAACAGGTTAATCGCTTTCCATACGGCTGTGCGTGATACTCCCAGACGATCAGAAAGCTGTTGCCCCGACACATAACCGTCAGCGGTTTTTAAAATCTCTAAAATTTCATTCTGCATATTATCACCGAGATCAGCTTTTGTTTTTATCGTAAATAATTTTAAGTCCCTTTATGAGCAGGTCGCCGTCAAGAATATAGTCGCCCTTGCAGTAGGGGCTGTCTCTTATACACATCTGACGCTGCCGACGAAGGCTTAGGTGT
>CAMFTQ010000076.1 GCA_945988865.1 uncultured Anaeromassilibacillus sp. | reverse complement strand
GCTTCGCTGTATTTCTCGGGATTTTCCATTATTTTGCCTGCAAGCTCTATAATTTTGTAAAGCTGTGAAACAGACAAGTCTTCCAAATCAATAATATGACAACTGCTCATTTCAACCTCCGAGTTTTATTTAAGTATTTTATTATATTTTATCAAAAAAAGTCGGATATTACAAGTGCGGATAAAAATATTTGAAAATAAACATAAAAAGGGCGGATTTTCTCCGCCCCAAATTAACCGAAAACAATAATTATTCCTGTTCTGCCTTTAGCTTATTCCTCTTAATAACCTTCAGTCTGCCGAACTCCTCTCTGTCTTTTTCGTCAAGTGCGTCGGTTATGAATTTTATATCGGCTTCAAACTTTGGCAGGATAATATTTTTAAGTGCGTTTGCCCTTTTCTGCGTTTTCTTTATTGCGTCGGCAAGTCTGTAAACGCTGTTTTCTATCTCGGCAAGCTCCGCTGTCAGTCGCTTTACCTCAGTAAATTTCAGATGTGCGTCATCTAAAATCGAGTTTGTCGCATTAAGTCCGTAGTGAAGCTCGTGGTCGTTGTCCTTGCCGATAGTCACAATAGGAATTTCTACACCCATAACGCTTCTGTAGCTAAGCTCAAGACTGTTTTCAACAGGTATGGTGTACGAAATCTCCTCGCAGTAGCCGAGTGTGATGTTAGCATTCATCAGCATTTTGTAAGCCTGATCGTACGCTTCGTCAATTTTTTCCTGAATTGTGTTTGCTCTGTCGATAAGCGTCATCATCTCACGAATAAGAATGTTTCGCTTTTTGTCCATAAGGTCAAAGCCAATCTTAGCCAGAGCGTGAGATTTTTTTGTATTGATAAGATTGCCCTTTGTGGGTATAGCCTGCAATGCCATTACATCGAACCCTCTTTAAGATACTTGTCAAGAATTGCGTTGTCAACTCGGTCAAGCTCGTTTCTCGGCAGTGTTGAGAGCAGCTTCCAGCCGAGATCAAGGCTTTCTTCAATTCTGCGGTTTTCGTTAAAGCCCTGATTTACAAAATGCTCCTCGAACAGCTTGCCGAATTCTATATACTTTTTGTCGATAGGGGAAAGCTCCTCCTCGCCGATAACAGAGGCAAGCGAACGAGCTTCAATTACCCTTGCATACGAAGCAAAAAGCTGATTTGCAAGCGGTGAATGATCCTCACGTGTGTATCCCTCGCCGATACCGTCCTTCATAAGGCGTGACAGTGACGGCAGTACATTTACAGGCGGATAAAGTCCCTTGCCCTGCAAATTTCTGTCAAGCACAATCTGTCCCTCTGTAATGTAGCCTGTCAGGTCGGGAACAGGGTGCGTAATATCGTCATTCGGCATTGTAAGAATCGGAATCTGCGTAACTGAACCGCTGTGACCTTTTATCATACCTGCTCTTTCGTAAAGCGAAGCAAGGTCAGAGTAAAGATAACCGGGATAACCCTTTCTGCCGGGGATTTCGCCCTTTGACGAGCTGAATTCTCGCAACGCTTCGGCATATGACGTCATATCCGTCATAATTACAAGAATGTGCATATCAAGCTCAAACGCAAGATATTCCGCTATAGTCAGCGCACATCGAGGTGTGAGCGTTCTTTCAATGATAGGGTCGTTTGAAAGGTTTAAAAGCATTACAACGTGTGACAATACTCCGCTTTCCTCAAAGCTCTTTTTAAAATACTGCGCAACGTCATTTTTAACGCCCATAGCGGCAAAAACAACAGCGAAGTTATCCTTTGTTGCACCTGCGATTTTTGCCTGCCTTACAATCTGAACGGCAAGCTCGTTGTGCTTCATACCCGAGCCTGAAAAAATCGGTAACTTCTGACCTCTTATAAGCGTCATAAGCGTGTCGATAGTTGAAATACCTGTGTTGATGTAGTTTCTAGGATAAACTCGTGAAACAGGGTTAATCGGCGTTCCGTTAATGTTTGCCTTTTTAACAGGGAATATACTGCCCAGTCCGTCAATCGGCTCGCCCTTGCCGTCAAGCACACGACCTATTATTTCAGGGGAGAGCTTCATTTCCATAGGACGGCCTGTCAGACGTGTTTTTGTATTTTTAAGAGAAATTCCTCTTGTACCCTCAAAAACCTGAACTACAATTCTGTCGCCCTCAATCTGCACAACTCTGCCCTGTCTTGCAGTGCCGTTTTCAAGCCTTAGCTCTACGATTTCTTCATAGGAAACGCCCGTTACACCGTCAATTACAACAAGCGAGCCGTTTATCTCTTTAACGCCCACGTAATCAATAATCATCTGCGTTCCCTCCTTATGCGTTAATTGACGACAGCTTTTCGTCAATCTCTTTTATATATTCGTCAAACATATCAAGGCGGTTGTTCGGAATATCGTACTTCATCTTTGTCAGCTTGTCAAAAAGTCCCAACTCGGTTATTTTTGAAATCGGCACAGCCAAAGAAATGATATGTGACGCTTTGTTGTAAAGATAAAGAATAGTTTTCATCATCAGCTTCTGTTTTTCAAGCGGTACGTATGTGTCCTCTGCGTGGAAAGCGTTTTGCTGTAAAAAGCCTACTCTGATAACCTTAGCCGTTTCGATAACGAGCTTTTGGTCGTCAGGCAGAACATCGGCGCCGATGAGCTTTACAATCTCCATCAGCCTGCTTTCCTCCTGCAAAAGTGAAGATATTTTCTGTCTGTACCTTATAAAGTCAGAGCCGAGGTTTTTGTAAAACCAAGGGTCTAAGTCGGTAAAATATTCGCTGTAGCTGTCCATCCAGTTGATAGCCGGATAATGCCTTGAATAAGCAAGCGACTTATCAAGCGCCCAGAAGCAACGGATAAATCTCTTTGTGTTCTGCGTTACAGGCTCACTGAAGTCTGCACCCTGCGGAGAAACTGCGCCGATAATCGTAACAGAGCCTTCGCCGCCGCTTAAAATCTCAACACGTCCTGCTCTTTCGTAAAACTCTGACAGTCTTGACGGCAGATAAGCAGGGAAGCCCTCCTCGGCAGGCATTTCTTCAAGTCTGCCGCTTATTTCACGCAGAGCCTCTGCCCATCTTGAGGTAGAGTCAGCCATAATTGCCACGTGATAACCCATATCACGATAATATTCGGCAAGCGTAATACCTGTGTAGATAGAAGCCTCACGAGCCGCTACCGGCATATTTGACGTATTTGCGATAAGCACCGTTCTGTCTGTCATAGGTCTGTTTGACTTCGGGTCGATAAGCTCGCTGAATTCGTCAAGCACCTGACTCATCTCGTTGCCACGCTCACCGCAGCCTACATATACGATAATATCGGCGTCACACCACTTTGCAAGCTGATGCTGTGTCATCGTCTTGCCTGTACCAAAGCCACCGGGGATTGCCGCCGTTCCGCCCTTTGAGATAGGGAAGAGCGTGTCTATAATTCTCTGTCCTGTAATAAGCGGAACAGATGATGACAAGCGTTGTCTGACAGGACGAGGAGTTCTGATAGGCCATTTCTGACAGAGTGACAGATCAAATATATTTCCTAAATCGTCCCTAAGCTTTACAATCGTGTCAAAGAGCTTATACTTTCCGCTTTGCTTAACCTCGACAACCTCGCCCTTTAAATCCGGACTTACCATACATCTGTGTTCTATTATGTCGGTTTCGGGTATAGTCGCATAAATATCACCGCCGACAAGCTTGTCGCCGACCTTTACGGTAACGGTAACATTCCACAGCTTTTCTGTGTCAAGTGAGGGTACACTTGAGCCTCTTTTGATAAACGCTCCCGACTCCTCCTCAATAGCCTTTAACGGTCTTTCAATTCCGTCAAATATGTTGTCAATAATTCCGGGGCCGAGCAGAACGTTCATCGGCGCACCCGTACCTGTTACAGGGTCGCCCGGCATAAGTCCTGTTGTTTCTTCATAAACCTGAATAGTTGTTGCCTTGTCTGTAATGCCGATAACCTCGCCGACAAGCTTTTCACTGCCTACATAAACCATCTCCATCATAGAAAAGCAGGAGGCGTTTTTAACGGTAACAACAGGTCCGTTAATTCCGAATATAACATTGTTGCTTTCCATTTTTACACCACCCTCAAGGTTGAATTTTCGGCAAACCACTTTTCCTGATCTGACAGCTTGCTGTCGAGCGTTTCATCAATAATTATCGACAGCTCCTCACAGTAACAGCGAAAGCCACCGAGCTGTATATCGCTTGCAGCTTTGATTTCTGTACCCTCACCAAAGTACTTTGCAAGCTTTTTTGCAAACTCTGTATCGTCCTGCTTTACAAAAAGTACGCACGATTTGCCGTTTACAAGCTCTGACGCTTTTTTTGCGTTTGCAATTAGCTTTTCTTTGTACTCGTCTTTTTTGCTGTAATCAAGCAGTTTTTTTCGCACCTTGCAGAATATTTCATCTGTCATTTCCTTTCTGCGAGAAAAAAGCTGCATTTTAGCTTGTTGCTCACGTCTTGCAAGCTGGCTTGTTATCTGTGTTTTTTTAGACGCAATTTCGCTTTGGATAATGTTGTAGGCTTCCTTTAAGCCCTCCTCCTCAGCTTTTTTCAGCTCGTCTGCCTTGAACTTTTCAACCTCGGATACCATCTGCTCCTTTTGTTGTTTTGCGTACTTTTCAATAGCAGATAAAAAGCTGTTTGTTTTTTTGGCATTTTCCATAACAATACCTCATAACGTAATTAAATAAGACGCATCAGTTCATTTTCACGCCGATAGCGTCCTGAACATATTTTGTGATAC
>CAMFTQ010000075.1 GCA_945988865.1 uncultured Anaeromassilibacillus sp. | reverse complement strand
AACAAAAAAGCCCGTAAATACGGGCTTTTTAGCAGGGGATGAGAGAATCGAACTCTTTCCGTATTTGCCTTATAAACCCTGTATTTATGCGGGTTTAAGTGCTTTTTTTATCGTAAAATCAGTGATTACTTTTGCTGTTTTTTGATTACTTTTTTAGTAACTTGATAACCCAACGGCAATTTGCTCTGCCTTTAATTCATCACCTTTGTTTCCTTTGTAATAACAGCGAAGGGTAGTAGATATATCTCTGTGACCCATTTGCTCAGTAACTATTGATTGGTCGGTATTATTATCGAGTAATTGAGTGCAATACGTTCTCCTGATTTTGTGCATCGTTCTTACAGGAATACCTAGCTCTGTACACATTTTATGTACTTCCTCATTGAATCTTTTACCTTTAATCCTGTTATCATTTTGTCCGACAAAAAGATATTCACCATTAGGATTTAGCTTCAAGATTCTCTGAAAAGTCTCCCAACCTTCATCATTAAGAATGATATCTCTATATCCAGCATCCGTTTTGGGAATATTCACAACAATCAATTTTTGCTTGCCTGTTTTTTTATCAGTAATTCTCGTTTCAGTTTTTCTGATAGTAACATAATGAATAACTTTTCCATTTTCTAAAGCCCTTTCAAAAAAATCTTCTTTTGTAAGAGCAGATAATTCGCCGGTTCTAACACCCGATTTAAAGGTAAATTTTAATCCTAAATTTTTGATAGTAGGGTGCGTATCAAGATATTCAATAATCTTTGCCATTTCTTCAACAAAAAACACCTGTTCTTGTTTAGGCTTTTCAATTACTTTGAAATTGATTACATTGCTTTTGACAGTATTTTTTACGTATCTTAAATCAATATTTAAGCCTCTTTCAGAAAAAATACCATTTACAATAGTCTTAAGATTTCCATATGCTTTTTCTGTGATATCAAATTCTTCAACACAACCTTTTAAGAAAGCAATGAGAATATCTTCAGTAACGTGTTTCAAGACACGCTTTCCGAACATTTTAACAACATCTGATTTGATATTGTTATCGTTGCATAAGAAAAATCTTTCAAAATCAGAACGATATCTGATTTCTGAAGCTTCTCGTAATTTGGTTTTATTTGAAATCCACTTGTTAAAACCGTCTTCAACTGTGAAATTTACTAAAGCATTTCGCTCTTTGTAAAATTTTACAAGAAAATTTTCTAATGACTCTTTTTCCTTAAATGCTTTTAATTTTCTTCCTTTTGCATAATCAGGGATATACGTTTTCCAACGTTTATCAGTTTCACTATCAGCTTGCCAAATCTCGTATGATTTTTGGTGTTCCTCTAAAATCCTTTCTCTTTCTTTCATTGTATTTGCTTCAAGCACCGAAGCTAGGTCTATATTACCTAATTCAACCGCTTTTAGCAATACTTCAATTTCTGTACAATTGTTCATATTCAAGCGACTCCTTTCTGTATCTAGTCGCTGAATATGTGACTGTGTGACACACCTTTTATTCCTTAAAAAATTAAAGAGGTGGGAAAATTTTCCCACCTCTTTGTTCATACTAAAGATATTGTCTGACCTTCTCTTAACAAACCAGCTTTTCGTAGCTCTTTGTCGATTTCGTATTTGCTATAGTCCTGTTTTTCAAGGATCTCTGCAATTTCTTTTGGGGTTTTCTGGTCTTTGTAATGCTTAATTAATTCATCGGCATCTGGAATATAATCATAGTCACCGTTTCTGATTGTCTCGATAGCCATTTCAACTTCATCAATACCTCTAGGAAATTCGAGTTTGTCATCAGACTCTAGGAAAACATTAAAACCATAGATATTGACAACTGCTTTAGAGGTACTAACGATATACAAAGTATCATCAGAAATTGTAGCAGTAGAGTAGTTACCATTTATTACTTCATCAGGTTCTTTGACCTTTTCAAGCTCTTTAGCAACACTTAATTCTTCATCGGCGGTAAGTTTTACCTCAGAAGAAGTACTGTACTTGCTGAAAGGTATATCTTCCATTGTAAGCCCTGTTTTTGGCTCTTTAGGAGCTTTTACAGACGTAGGCGTAACAGTCTTAGGGTCTGATTTAACAGACTCTGTATGAGGCTGTACGGAAGTTTCTTCACTAGGCTCAGAGGTCTTGTTATCCTCGATAGCTACCTCAACAACCTTTTCCTTTTCAGGTTTAATAATAAATTTTTGTTCTATGTCTGGGTCGTTTGCGATATCTGTAGCAACTTTCACAGCAGCTCCTAAATCCTTAAGCGTACCGTACTGATACTTCAATGCCACAAGCTCTCGATTAAGTTTGTTTGTTTCTTTTGCAAGAGCTGTAGTGTTTGCTGGGATATCAGATAAATTGTCCTCTGTGATACCTAACTTGTTAAGTTCGATCATCTTATTACGATATTTGTACATTAAAGCCCTGTCATCATCAGATAGCCCTTCTAATTCCTTGTCAAACAAGAAATTGTGTCTTTCATTTGAAATATCTGCTGACAGACATTCCGGCACAACCGTTTTGTAGAGCAGATGCTTTAAGGCTTTCTGGTATTCCTTTTCTGTTATCTCTTCAATAGGAAGAGTGAGAGATAAGCCGTAAAGTTCACACAAAGCCTTTAAGTCTTTTTTGTGCGTACTGCTGATAGGATTTCCTTCGCAGCGTTTACCGTCCTTAAATGGGTCATTGTCTGTATAGAAATTGACTATTTGCTGGAAGTCAAACGCATCTTTAACCTTTGTAATATCTATTTCAGGGTTATCCCTAACAATTCTATTAAGAAAAGCCTTCTGGTTGTCCGTAAGCTCTTTACCCTGTAAACGGTTTTTATCAGCTGTGATATTTCTTTTAAGAATGCTTTCAAAATAAGGCTGTAGAGAGCGTACCTTTGCCTCTTCCTTTGTGACGAGAAAATCTGGGCGTTTGTCAGTCTTGCCTTTAAGGAAGTTAATGACATTTTCGCCGTCAGTATATGAAAGTTCATCGAATTTACACGTAAGGCTGTATTTAGAAGTATTTAAGTGCTGGTACAAATCCTTACGCTGGTAGTTGGTCATAGGAGAGAGCTTCGCCCTATTCTTCCTGACATCTTCTTCAGAAAAGGATAAGAGGTGGAGATTGATACTATCAAGACCTCTTAAATTGATTTCTTTTCTGATATCTAATATTTCTTCAACAGCTCTTTGGTCTTTTGAAGATGTAGCCAAATTACGCTTGTTTTTATCAAGCTCTGATTTAACAGCAAATATTTTAGCTCCTAAATCATCTAACGCATCTTTTAAGGCATCTGGGTTTTTAGCGTAAAAGCCAGCGACACTGTTCTGAAACATTCTATTTTCAAGGGCTTTTTCTATTTGCTCTTTGCCTAAAACAAGCTCATTGGCTTCTTTGTATTTGTTAGGGCTATTACGGTATATATGTTCATTTTTACCAACAAAATGCTCAACAATTTTCTTCGCACCTAAAAGAAGCAATTCCAGATCGCTTCTTCGTCTGCCAGTGACAGTGTAACGTAAATATCAAGGCTTCTGCTGTGTGGATTAGGGTAGTATTTTTTGTCGTCATATTTCGGCTTGTTGTTTAGGTTGTTAACCTTGTCCTGTCCTGTAGCGGACTTTGTATTATTATTAGAAGAAAGTCCGTTTTTGATATTCAAGTATTCCTGTTCTGAAATCTCGCCAAATTCATAACGCAGATATTCCATTGTGTAGCTATCGCCTAGCGTTTTACCTCTGACTCGACGTTTTCCAGTAGGATCATTCAGCTCTTTGTAAAGAACGTGTTTTCTTGTGTCATCAATATCATAGCCCTTTTCTAGCATCAGTAATTTGAATTGCTCCCAGCTGTCGCATCTAACCTTGCATTCATCAATAGCATTCTTAACTTCCTGTTTCCACGAAAGTTTGCCGTCTTTTTCAAGACGGTTTTCATACCAGCTGCCCTCTTTTTCCTTGACATTTCTTTCGAGAAGTACTTTAACTCCATACTTCAAGGAAATTTCATCGTTTATATGACGTATGCTTTCAAGCTGTTCCATAGTGTCTCTGTATTTGTAAAGCTCGTCTATCTTATATGCAGAAAAGACAATATGATTATGAAGATGCTCGGTATTCATATGAGTACTAACTACAGCTTTAGTATTACCTAAAGCTTTCTCGCAAAATTCAAGCCCAATTTGATGTACCAGTTGTGGAGATAGACCTTCCTGTTTTTCAAAGGACATAATTAAGTGGTAAGCATCACGAGCCTGTTTTGCAACACGTTCGCCGTCTTTTTTCCCTTTCTTAGTGCCTGTGATATACCGGTCAGGGTCGATGTTCTGTTTAAGACAACCCACATAGTAGTTCTGCTTAAGTTCTTCAAATTCTGCGACAGCTTCAAAAGTGTTAGAAGAGCAGTTGTACCCACTAACTAACAGCTGTTTGTCATCGTCAAGTGCAAACATAGTTTTTTCGACATTTTCTGCGTATTCCAGCAGTTTTCTTATATCTTCTTTATCAGCTGCTTCAGTTGCTTTACCGTCTAATGAACGGACAGACACTTCGCCAACTTCTGATATGTCTGTCGCGATACGTCTGCCGTCTTCAGTTTCGGTAACAAGAGTTTTTGTGTTGTCTTCAATGTAAACAACACAATTTATAATGCTTTGTGTGTTGTATAGAGGTTTTGTGTCAATAATAGGCATACGCTTACTCCTTTCTAATTACCTAAATGGTATCTCTGATTCATCT
>CAMFTQ010000074.1 GCA_945988865.1 uncultured Anaeromassilibacillus sp. | reverse complement strand
TAAGAGAGCTTATTTCCAATGCGTCTGACGCTATAGACAAGCTCTGCTTTATTTCACTGACAGATGACAAGGTGGGAATGAACCGCAGTGACTTTAATATTCAGATTAAAGCCGACAGCGAAAACAGAACGCTCACAATCATAGACAACGGTATCGGTATGAGCAAGGACGAGCTTGAAAACAACTTAGGCACTATTGCGTCAAGCGGTTCCTACAAATTCCGTCAGGAGCTTACAGAAGAAAACAAAAACGATGTTGACATCATCGGTCAGTTCGGCGTAGGCTTTTACTCTGCTTTTATGGTAGCAAAAAAAATCACCGTTATCACCAAGAAATACGGTGAGGAGCAGGCTTATAAATGGGAAAGCGAGGGTGCTGACGGCTACACAATAACAGAATGTGACAAGGACAGCGTTGGCACACAGGTAATTCTTGAAATCAAGGACGATACAGAAAACGAAAGCTACAGCGACTTTTTACAGCAGTACAGAATTACATCTCTTATCAAAAAATATTCCGACTATATCCGTTATCCTATTCTTATGGACGTTTCTCACAGCCACGTAAAAGAGGGTACAGAGAATAGCGATAACCCCGAGTATGAAACAGTAACAGAAACAGAAACGCTCAACAGTATGGTACCTATCTGGCAAAGAGCGAAAAAGGACGTTACAAAGGAGGAATACGAAAAGTTCTATCAGGAAAAGTTCTTTGATATGGCACCTCCTGTTCATACAATAGTTACCTCTGTTGAGGGTGTTGTTACATACAAGGCTTTGCTTTACATTCCGTCAAAAACTCCGTATGACTATTACACAAAGGACTACAAGGCAGGCTTACAGCTTTACCAGAGCGGTGTGCTGATTATGGAAAACTGCCCCGACCTTCTGCCCGAGCATTTCAGATTTGTAAAGGGTATTGTCGATACACAGGATTTGTCACTCAACATTTCAAGAGAGCTTTTACAGCACGACAGACAATTAAAGCTTATTGCACAGAATATTGAAAAGAAAATCAAAAAAGAGCTTGCTTCGCTTATGGAAAGCGACAGACAAGCTTACGAAAAGTTCTTTACAAGCTTTGGCAGACAGCTCAAATACGGTGTTGTCAGCGATTACGGTATGCACAAGGACGAGCTGAAGGATTTACTTCTGTTCTATTCCTCAACGCAGAAAAAGCTCGTATCACTTTCTGAGTATGTAAAGAATATGAAAGAGGAGCAAAAGTACATCTACTTTGCTACAGGCGAGAGCGTTGACGCTATCGACAAGCTGCCGCAGCTTGAGCTTGTTAAGGAAAAGGGCTATGAAATTCTGTATCTTACAGATGAAATTGACGAGTTTGCTATGCAGTCACTCAGAACATATGAGGAAAAGGAAATCCGTTCTGTAAACGATAGCGATTCAGAGATTTCTGAGGAAAAGACAGAGGAAGAGAAAAAGGACAATGACGGACTTATCACCTTTGTAAAGGAAACGTTAGGTGACAAGGTTAAGGACGTTGTAGTTTCGGCAAAGCTCAAGAGCCACCCTGTATGCCTTACTGCACAGGGAGGAATTTCGTTTGAAATGGAGAAGTACTTCAGTCAGATGGGACAGCCGGGCGCACCAAAGGCAGAGCGTGTGCTTGAGCTTAACGTAGCTCATCCGGCGGTTGTAGCTATGAAATCGGCTATTGACACAGATATTGAAAAGGCTAAAAAGTACGCAAGCCTTCTCTACAGTCAGGCGCTTCTTATCGCAGGCTTGCCGATTGAGAACCCGTCAGAATACACAGATTACGTATGCAGTCTGTTTGTTTAAAATATAAATATTACACCATTTCCTCTTTGGAACATTTCCAAATATATAATCAGACGGCGGAGTGTAAAAAGCTCCGCCGTCTGATTTTGCTATCATATTATTTTACTTACAACAACTCTTTTACTAAATCAATCACCTTTTCAAGATCCTCTGCTGTGCTGTAAAGCATAGTCTTTGTCTTTTCATCGGGAGTATCGAGGTCGGGTACCATTACCGTAACACACCCTGCACTGCTTGCTGACTGCACACCGTTGGGCGAGTCCTCAAGCGCCATACAAGTCTTTGGCTCAAGTGACAGCGACTGTGCGGCTAAAAGGTAAATGTCGGGTGCAGGCTTGCCGTTTTGCACCATATGTGCGCTTATGATTTCATCAAAGTATTGAAAAAGGTTTACTCTTTCAAGATATTCTTTTGCTCTTTCAACAGGTGTTGCGGTGGCAACGGCTGTTTTTATGTTGTTTTCTTTAAGATAGCAAAGTAAAGCGTCTGCGCCCTTCTTTTTCTCTATTCCATAAGTTTTAATGTACTTATCCATAAGCTCAATACGCTTTGCCCTGATTGCGTAATAATCTGCGTTTTCGCCGAAGTATTCCTTTATCCTCTTTATTGCAAAACTCCTGCCAAGGCTTCTCATTCCCAATGCGTGAGAAAGCTCCATAGGGTAGCCTTGGCTTCTTGCCGCTTCTATCCAAAATCTGACATACAGCTTTTCGCTGTCGAGCAGAAGTCCGTCCATATCAAAAATTACGCCCTTTATCATATTGTTCACCTGCTTAAAAATAATCATCTTAATATTACCAAAGCTGTGGCAATTTTGCAAATGTTGTGATATAATTTTATAAATTAAATTAAAGGACTGATAAAATGGGAAAGCTAAAGGTTCTTTTTGCCAGAGTTTGCTCGGGCAGCTTGAAAAGAATGTTTATGTATATTGACGAGATTAAGAAGGAAAGCGGTAACAGCAAGCTTTTTACCTTTGCCGATATGATGTGGTGTATTGCAAGGTACGGCATTGGCTATCTTGAATACAGAGTGTTCGGCTTTTGCTATTTAAGAGGCAGTAAAATCCGCAAAACATATATAAAAATGGCTGACAATCTGCTGATGGTAAAAAAGCTCAATAACAGCGAGTACACCCACTTTTTGAGTGATAAGCTCGATTTTAACAACAGATTTAAAAAATACCTCGGCAGAGATTTTATCGACCTGCACAATACAACGTCTGATGATTTAAAAAGCTTTTTACAGGACAAGAGCGTTGTTTTCTGCAAGGCAGTGTCGAGCTTCGGCGGTCAGGGTATTGAAAAGGTAAATGTGTCGGACATAGGTGATGTGACACAGTTTTATAACGAGTGCATCAGAAAAGGTCAGTATAATATTGAGGAGGCTGTAATTCAGCACAGCGAGTTAAGCCGTCTTAATCCGTCCTCGATAAACACGCTCAGAATTGTTACTATCTGCAAGGACGGCTGTGTTCATCATATGTATACGCTTATAAGAATAGGCAAGGGCAACAGCTGTGTTGACAATATTTCATCGGGCGGAATGTACGCCCCTGTTGACGAAAACGGAGTAATAACAAAGCCTGCCTTTTGCGACAAGACAGGCAAGCTCTATGAAATACACCCCGACACAAAAACGAGCATTGTAGGCTTCAAAGTGCCGATGTTTGACAAAGCCGTTCAAATCTGCAAGGAAGCGGCACTTAGTATCCCTGAAATGGGATATGTCGGCTGGGACGTTGCTATGACAGAAAACGGTCCTGTGTTTATCGAGGGTAACGAGATGCCCGGCTACGATATGTGCCAGAATTACTACCACATCGGCGACAATAAGTCGGGACTAAAGCCGAAATTTGAAGAAATCCTCGGTAAGGATTTTTTTAAGGGATAAGGTTTATTTATCGCCATACGCTGACAGAACAGAAAAATACGTTTCGCAGGAGTGGGCTGTCATAAGGGGCGAGTGAGCTATTCCCTTTTCAGAGTTCTGCATAAGGAATTTTGAAAGCGGTGCAAGCTCTGTGCAGAGAGTTGACATAAAAAACAGGATATGCTCAAAATCAGTACCGCCTGCTTCAAGCACCTGACATAATACAGAAAAATAATCAAACAGCGAGTAATCAGCGTCATTTATTCTGAAGCGTTTTGTGTAGTAATCATCATCTGTTTTGGCTATCGAGTACACGCTCTGCAAAAATTCCTTTGACGATATTTCAAAGGTATCAAATATTTCTAATTTTCCGCCTTTTGTAAGCTTAAAAAAGGCGGATTTTGTTTTTTCTGCAAGGTCTGTGTTGTCCTTTTTTGCTCCGTCCGAGAGCAGGTCTATTGTCGTTCCGAATTTGCCGAAGCCCCACCTGTCAAGCGGAACAAACGGGATAAAGTCAAGGCTGTTGACAAGGTTAAAAATCCCGCCGTAAAATGAGCCTGACACCTTTTCTTTTCTTGCTGTGTTAGGGCAGGCGAATGTGTAGCAGTAAATTCTGTCACTGCCAAAGCTCACCGCAAGTCTTGCACAGATTATGTTTGCACACGCACCGCCCTTACTGTGACCGCAGATGAGGATCTTGCAACGCCTTTTATCCGCCTTAACAGATTTAAGATAGCGCAAAAGCTGTTGTTCGATACACACTGATGAATGTTCAAAGCCGTTGTGATATTCTCCGCTTCCAAGCTCAAAGTTGCTTTGCCACTGACCGGCGGCTGTTCCTCTGATAACACAAACGGCTAATTCTGTCTGATTTGTTTTCTGATAGCCAAAGGCGGCGGCGCAAACGTCGGTATATGCTTTGTAGCCTGATGTTGTTATTTTTGAAAAGCCGAACCGTTTTAGTGCTGAGGCAACTGCGTTTTCGTCATACGAAGCACAGCCTGTCTCTTATACACATCTCCGAGCCCACGAGACGCTACGCTAT
>CAMFTQ010000073.1 GCA_945988865.1 uncultured Anaeromassilibacillus sp. | reverse complement strand
GTCACGGAGTATTTCTTTATTTAGCTGTGCTTTTGTCGTATTTTGCCATACTTTTTTATCTGACAATGGCAAAGAGCAACGCTGTATTCTATGCACCGCTTTTTGTGTGCATAATTTTAGCGGTAGTTGTTTTCTTTATGTTTTTTCACATTCCGCTGTTGACTGTGACCTTTGATTTAAAGCTTAGAGATATTTACAAAAACAGTGCGCTTATGTCGTTTGGTGAAATCAAGAACAACATTCTTGCAACGCTCGGACTTTTTCTGCTGTTTATTTTTTCTGTTTCGTGCGTAATTTTCTGCACAAACGCAATAGTGCTTCAGGTTATTCTGTTTCTGCTTATCGGCTTTATAATTCCGTCAACCTACAGTGCTATTGTAAATTTCGCCGTTTACGATTCTGTTCTTGACATTATGACGGCAAACAAAACAAAGACTAAAGAAAAAGAAAACGAGCCGACAGAAAGGCAAAAGTCACCGCAGATAGACCCCGAGGAATTTAAGGAAGTATCAAGCCTTATAGGTAACGATAACGGCAACGGTGACGAATATATTTTCCATAACGGAAAAATGGTAAAGAGAAGCGTTCTTCTGCGTGAGATGAATATGACAGACGACGCTTTAAATGATAAAAAGGACGTGTAAAATATGAAAAACAGCAAAAAAATAACCGCTATAGCAACAGGCATAATAGCGGCGGCGATTGTATTATTCGTATTTGTCATTATAATGTGGCAAGGCTCAGATAATCAGAATCAGACAGAAACAACGCAGGACACAACAGTAACCCAGATTGTTACACCTGCACCGACGCAAAAGCCCGCTTTGCCGCCGACAGCTCCTGCCGAAACAATGGTTGCTGAAGAAACCACACAAGAGCCGACAGAGAATAAAGACGAGAGCATAACAGGCAAATACAAGGCAACAAAAGCCGAGGACATCAACACAGGCGAGGAGGTTAGGCTAAAGACGGCATTCGGAAGCGGATATAACCCGACAACAGACGGTCTGAATCTTAAGGAGGACGGCACGTTTACGCTCTGGCTCGGAGTTGGCAGAGATGACGGCAGTCACAGCGGAAAATACACCGTAACAGATAACGCAATAAAGGCTGAATTTGACAACGGCACAACACAGGAATTTAAAATCGACAGCGAAAGCGGACAGATAATATGTCAGGTGCGTGACTGTTTTGTTTATTTTGTGAAAAGATAAGGTGAAAGCGGAAATTTGGTAATGCTACAATAATACTTAGATATAATGTATAATGAATGATGAATAGTGAATAATTTATGCACTAATCCCGTGCATCTACAAACCACCTGTTTTCTTCAAAAAAGATGTAACGCTCCTTGTTTTTTATTCGGCACCTGTATCTCAGTCCGGCACCGCCTGCCTTTAGCGATGACGCGAACCTTACATCAAGTACTCTGTCAATCTCAAAGGTTCTGCCGTCCTGCCAATGAACAGCCAAGGGCAGAAGATTGCCGTCACTGTCAAATTTTGCCGTAACACCTATATATTGCTTCATAAACTCACAACCAAATAAAAATTTTATCAAACGAAATTACCTGAAAAAGCTGACAGGGTGAATTGTATGCTCGTCCTTTGGGTTAAAGTGCGACAATCCCTTGTCCTGTAGCAAAAGCGCAGGGAAAATCGAGTAATTTCCAAATCTGTTTTTAAGTCTGTCAAGGGCAGAGTCAAGCGACTCTTGCCTTTGGCGGATTTTTTCGTTTCCGAAAAGGTCTGTCTGACGGGGAGAGCTTTCCGGCAACAGGTCACAAACACTTATGCCGACGCTCCTTAACGGCTTTTGAAAGCTGTAGTTGTCACGAAAAAGCTTGAGCGCAGCTTTCAGAATTTCATCTGTAACGCTTGTGGCGCTTTCAAGCTTTCTCTGACGTGAAAAGCATTGTAGGGTGTTGTCACGAACATTTATAGAAACTGTCCCGGCAATAAACCCCTGCTCACGCATACGGCGACAAACGCTGTCGCACAACACGCACATAACGGTCTTTACGTCCTGAAAATCAACAAGGTCACGTGGCGTTGTGGTCGAGTTGCCTATTGACTTCACAGGCTCGTGCAAATCAAGCTTAGCTACAGGCGAAACGTCACAGCCGTTTGCAAAGGCATACAGCATATCGCCGTGCTTGCCGAAATGCTTTCTTAGTATTTCGATAGGGCATTTTGCAATATCGCCGATTGTATAAATGCCCAGTGTACGCAGTCTTTTCTTGGTGGCAGAGCCGACATAAAGCAAATCACCGCAGTCAAGCTCCCAAACTATATCCTTGAAATTTTCTCTTGAAATAACGGTAACAGCGTCAGGCTTTTTGTAGTCACTGCCGAGCTTTGCAAAAATTTTGTTAAAGCTCACGCCAATGCTCACGGTTATGCCAAGCTCGTACTTAATTCTTTTTCTGATTTTTTGTGCAATTTCATAGCCTGAGCCAAAAAGCAGACTGCTCCCCGTAACGTCAAGCCAAGCCTCGTCAAGACCAAAGGACTCTACTCTGTCTGTGTAGTCAAAATAAATCTCTTTGCACAGCCTTGAAAATCGCTTGTAAAGGTCAAAATGAGGAGGTACGGTTACAAGCTCCGGACATTTCTGCTTTGCCTGCCATATTGCTTCGCCTGTTTTAACGTGATACTTTTTAGCAAGCTCATTTTTGGCAAGGATAATGCCATGGCGGTTTTCAGCGTCACCGCTGACAGCCACAGGCTTGTTGCGAATTTTGGGATTGTGCAGACATTCAACGCTTGCGTAAAAGCCGTTGCAGTCGCTGTGAAGAATAACTCGCTCTGACATATACTCACCCCGAATGTTTGTTCTTGTTTGTATATATTATAGAACACTTGTTCGTAAAAGTCAACAGGAAATTTTAAGAAAAAGGTTATAAATATACACTCGCCTTAATATTATTAAATAAGCAAAAAGTTTTTAAGGAGAGAAAAAGTATGGAATATAATCTTTTGAGCAAGCAAATCCCCACACAGCAGACTCTGCTTGATACGGTGGCAGAACAGCCTGTTGATATTGACTTCACACTGCCCGATTACTGCCCCGATATAGAAAAAATCCTAAAATGCAGTCTTGTAATAAAAATATTCAACAGAAATATATCGGGCGGTCAGCTTATTGTTGAGGGTGCGTCAACCGTCAGAGTTCTCTATTGCGACAGCGTAAAGAAAAATATAAGATGCAGTGAACAGTCACTGCCGTTTTCGGCAAGCTTCAATCTTAAAAGCACACCGGAGCAGTACATAATTTTCACCGACGCAAAGTCAGAGTATATAAACTGTCGTGCGTTAAGTCCTCGCCGACTTGTAATTCACGGCGCATTTTCGCTGTATGCAAGGGTGATTTCAAAGGGAGCGGTAGCTATCTTTACACCGAGCGATGATATGAACCTTGAGATAAAAAAAGAAAAGGTAAGCACCGCACAGCTATGCGCCTTTTGTCAGGAGCTTTTTAACTTCAGCGAAGAAACGGCGCTTTCAAACCAAGCACCTGTTGAAGCAATACTTCGTGACAGCGTAACGGCTAACATAACAGAGTGTAAGGCGATAACAAACAAGGTGATGGTAAACGGCGAGATAAACGTAAAGATGCTCTATCTGTCAAGCCTTGACACAGGAGAAACTCAGCAGATTGACTATCTGATGCCGTTTAGCAGAATAATCGACTGCGAGGGAGCAGACGAAAACATTACAAACAACCTTGATATTTCTGTTCTTTCGTATGACGTGCGAATAAAGCCCGACCATATAACAGAAACGCCGGTAATTATAGTAGATGCAAAAATAGCAATTTCAGAAACAGGCTACAAGGAAACAGAGGAAGAAATCGTAGCAGACGCATACTCAACAGAAATACAGACTCAGACAGATGTAAAGCAGATAAGCATAGCAAAGAGCGTTACACAGCTTTGTGAAACGGTAATGAATAAATCGACAATTAAAATCGAGAACAGCAAAATCACGAGGATAATAGACATTTACAACGAATATTGCACAGTAACGCCTATAATTTCTCAGGAGGAAATAACCCTGAGCGGCAAAGCAAACATCTGTATTTTTGCGCTTGACAGCGACAATATGCCGATATATATTGAAAGAACTCTCGATTTTGAGCATAAAACTCCGCTGACAGACGAAGCCACCGTAAACGGAGCAAACGCAAAAATAAAAAGTATCAGCTTTCGCATAGCAGACGACAGCACAGTAGAAATCAAGGCAGAAACAGTGATTACGGCAAGGCTTTGTGTAAATAATCTGTGCAGTCTTGTAACGCAGATAAGGGGAGAGGAGGACAAAAAAATAATCAAAGACGATTGCTCGCTTGTTATATACTACGGCAAAAAGGGCGAAAGACTGTGGGATATATCAAAGCGCTACAGCACAAGACACAGTATGCTGA
Organism: uncultured Anaeromassilibacillus sp.; assembly: GCA_945988865.1. Taxonomy (GTDB): domain Bacteria; phylum Bacillota; class Clostridia; order Oscillospirales; family Acutalibacteraceae; genus CAMFTQ01. The sequence continues at coordinate 325 of CAMFTQ010000073.1, read as the reverse complement.
AGGATGAAAACCCCGAAGCAGGGGAGATACTTGAAAGCAACACAATGCTTTTGATACCTACGGTGTGATATGATATAAATAAATAACGCACAAAACAGCCGTTAGAAGAAAAAGCAAATCCGCACAAAACAGCCGACGCGTTGTGTCGGCGGCTAAAGGATTCCAAAGGGTCACTGACCCTTTGGTCGTTTAGGGAAAGGGGATATTTAAGGGGAAAGGGAATCGAAATCCCTTTCCCCTTAAATCTGCTTTCTTTTGCAACTTTTCTTTTCAGACAAAAGAAAAGTTGAGAAAAGTATGATAAAGATGAATTTCATCAAGGAAA
>CAMFTQ010000072.1 GCA_945988865.1 uncultured Anaeromassilibacillus sp. | reverse complement strand
TCCTTAACAATGCTCACATCGGCTACACCGATTTCAGAAAGAACACGTCTTACAAGCTTGTTGCCTGTGCCGTTTAATGGTGTGTAAACTACCTTCAGGTCAGCGTCCTTGCAGATATTCGGAATAACCTGCTGTTTTTTAACCTCCTGAAGATAGCTGTCATAAACGCTGTCGTCAACGTATTCGATAAGGCCTTCAGACAAAGCCTTGTCAAAGTCAATTGTCTTGATGTCCTCAAACATATCGAGCTTGCAGATTTCGTCATATACAAGACCTGCCGCTGTGTCTGTCATCTGACAGCCGTCCTCACCGTAAGCCTTGTAGCCGTTATATGCAGCAGGGTTGTGGCTTGCCGTTACCATAATACCTGCTTTGCACTTTAAGCTTCTTACAAGGTAGCTAAGTACAGGAGTAGGTTCAAGCTCACGTGTGATATATGCTTTGATTCCGTTTGCGGCAAGAACCTTTGCAGCTTCAATCATAAATAAATCAGCTTTAATTCTGCTGTCGTGAGAAATTGCAACAGCACCGCCGCCGAATTTATTGTTTACGTAATTTGCAAGTCCCTGAGTAGCCTGACGGACAACATATATGTTCATTCTGTTACAGCCTGCACCTATAATACCTCGCAGTCCTGCTGTGCCAAACTCAAGATTTTTATAAAAGCGTTCGTAAATTTCGTGTTCGTTTCCCTTAATGCTTTCAAGCTCGTTGGCTAAATCTGTATCCTCAACGGCTTTTTCACACCATACTTTATATAATCTGTTAGCTTCACCGTTCATAGAAAAGCCTCCTTAAATCAAAGTTAAAATCCGTTTGTATCATAATACACAATATTATTTTTGTCTTGTCTGCTGTGAATGATTTTATAATTTATCCAAAAAATCCCAATCAAAAAAGCGGAACATCAAGAAATATATCATATATTTTAACAAAATACAACAGTAAAATTCAAGATTCATAAATCCGTCATAAGATTTCATAGAAATTTCAATCAAAAATGTTGATTTATAACACGAATTGTAGTATCATTAAGAGCAGTTTAAAGGAGGACAAAAATATGGATTACGAAAATAATGAAAATAATTTAACCGAAGAAAGCAGTCAGCAAACAACGGAATCCGAAAAGTCGGACAAAGGACCTAAGATTTATTATGAAAATATAGTAACTGAAACACAAGCAGAGCAAAAGCCTGTTAAGGCTAATAAGAAAAGACTTTTAAACACACCTATTATTATTGCAATCTGCATTGTTGCAGTATCAGTTCTGAGCTTTTTGGTATATGACATTTTCTTTAATACGTCAATTTACGGCACGTGGACGTTTGACAGCACCACGGTTTCTACAGATGATGAAATCAACACAGCGTACTATACCTTTAAAAATGACGGAACTGCATATGTAACCTGCGGTAACGTTACCTTTAACGGTACTATCACAATCAGCTCCGAGGACAATACAAAGGCAACAATCAGCATACCAAACTTTATCGGTGAGCAGGAATATAATATAGCTGTAACCGGCAATAAGCTTTCAACTCGCCATCTTATTCTGTCAAGCGAAAGTGTAACAGGCTCGTTTACAAGTGCAGACGAAAAAAAGCTTGCTGTAGAAAAGATTAAGGATTTTGTAATTGACAATGAAATTATCGGTGAGTGGAGTGATGATTACTACGGAATGTCCTGCACCTTCAACGAGGACGGAACAGTGATTATTAACCAGGCCGACATTATGATTGTTGAAGCTGCCTACAGCACCGACAAGGCAAATAACAAGATTACGCTTAAATATGAGATGGCAAAGGAAATCAACGACGAGTGGTCATACGGCTATGACAAAAAGAACGACACGCTTGTACTAAACGGTCTTGGATTAAAGAGAGTAAACCCTGCTTCGGCAGATGAAAAATAAAATATAGAAAAAATAAAGCGGCACGAAAAAAATCGTGTCGCTTTTTGAATATCTTAGAATGTTATTCCTCGTCCGGCATCTCCCAGTTGTGCCAAACGTTCTGAACGTCATCGTTGTCATCAAGCATATCGAGCAGCTTCTGCATTTTTACTCTTGCTTCTTCGTCATCAATAGCTGTGTATGTGCTTGGCACCATCTCAACCTCAGCGGAAGAAAGCACATAGCCCTTTGCCTGCATATCATCTCTTACACCGCCCATATCGGCAGGCTCTGTGTAAATTGTAAAGATGTCGCTGTCAGCCTCAAAGTCAGAAGCACCTGCCTCCAATGCGTCCTCCATAACCTTGTCCTCGTCAGCGTCAAGGTCTTCACGCTCAATTACAAGTACGCCCTTTTGCTCAAACATAAAGCTAACGCATCCCGGTGTACCCATATTACCGCCGAATTTGTCAAAGTAATGACGAACATCGCCTGCTGTTCTGTTTCTGTTGTCTGTCAGAGCCTCAACGATTACTGCAATACCGCAAGGACCGTAGCCTTCATATGTAACAGCCTCGTAGTTTGTGCTGTCGCCGTCACCGGCTGCCTTTTTGATAATACGCTCTATATTATCGTTAGGCACGTTGTTAGCCTTTGCTTTTGCGATACAGTCACGAAGCTTAGAGTTTACAGACGGATCTGCACTGCCGCCGTCACGAACTGCAACTGCAAGCTCTCTGCCGATTTTTGTAAAAATCTTTGCTCTTGCCGCATCATTTTTACCCTTCTTTTGCTTAATGGTACTCCATTTATTATGTCCTGACATTAAATCATCCCTTTTGCCAAAAAATTTCACTCTATTATAACATAAACAACTGCAAAATGCAACATAAATAAAATAGTTACAAATTGGTTACAAAACTATTGAAAAACGCTTTGCTCTTGCTTATAATAGATACATTAAAACCGCACAGGCGGATCATATATTTGCAGTAAGGAAAGGATGTTTAAAATGACAAGGTCAATGACAGGCTTTGGTCGGTGCGAAACAAGCGTAAACGGCAGAGAAATTACCGTTGAAATAAAAAGCGTAAATCACCGCTATTTTGAGTTTAACTGCAAAACCTCAAGGGGATATGCCTTTCTTGAAGAAAAGCTTAAATCCTATGTAAATCAAAGAGTGGCAAGAGGTAAAATTGATATGTACGTGTCTGTCACAGAGGGCGACACTACAGCTTCAAGCATCACTGTAAATCATCAGCTTGCAAAAAGCTATCTTGATGCTATGCGTGAGTTAGGCTCTACATACTCTTTACCTGATGACATCAGAATATCAACACTTGCACGATACAGCGATATTTTTACACTTCACAAGGAATCACAGGACGAAGAACAGGTATGGCTTGATGTTGTAACGGCAGTTGATACGGCTCTTGACAGCTTTATTTCAATGCGTGAGGCAGAGGGCGAAAGAATGAAGCAGGACGTTTTGTCACGTGCCGACACAATTCTTGACATAGTAAGCAAAATTGAGGAGCGTTCACCGCAGACTGTAGCAGAATACGAAAACAGATTAAAGGAACGAATTACAGAGCTTTTGCAGGGCGCTGACTTTGACGAGCAGAGAGTTTTAACAGAGGTTGCAATTTTTGCCGACAAGGTATCTGTAGCAGAAGAAACGGTAAGGCTCAGAAGCCACTTTGAACAGCTTAATGCAATACTTGACGGTGACGGAGCTGTCGGCAGAAAAATCGACTTTATTATTCAGGAAATGAACAGAGAGGCTAACACGATAGGCTCAAAGGTTCAGGATTCACAGCTTGCTCATATGGTAGTAGATATAAAGGCAGAAATCGAAAAAATCCGTGAGCAGATTCAGAATATTGAGTAAGAGGTGCAAAAATGAAGCTGATAAATATAGGCTTTGGCAATATGGTTTCGTCAAGCCGTATAGTTGCCGTTGTTAGTCCCGACTCCGCCCCTATTAAGCGTATGGTGCAGGAGGCAAAAACTGACGGCTCGCTTATTGACGCTACATATGGCAGACGGTGCAAGGCGGTAATTATCACCGATAGCGACCACATTGTTCTGTCGGCTGTATCGCCCGAAACAATCGGCAACAGAACTGAGGAGGGGGAAGAGTAAATTGAAGGATAAAGGACTTTTAATTGTATTTACAGGTGCGTCGGGTGTCGGCAAGGGTACGATTATGAAAAAGCTCCTTGAGCTTGACAAGACGTGCAAGCTGTCGGTATCTGCCACAACAAGACAGCCTCGACCGGGGGAGATAGACGGCAGAGAATATTTCTTTTTAACAAAGGAAGAATTTGAAAAAGAAATTTCAAACGACGGTTTTTTTGAATATGCAAAGTACTGCGACAACTACTACGGCACACCAAAGTCAGCAGTAGAAAAAATGCTTAATGAAGGCTTTAACGTGTTCCTTGAAATAGAGGTTCAGGGCGGTTTACAGGTTATGGAAAAATACCCCGAATGCATTAGCATTTTTGTTTTACCGCCATCAATGGAGGAGCTTGAAAAGCGTTTAAGAGGCAGAGCAACAGAAACAGAAGAGGTCATAAACAAGCGATTAAACGCCGCCTTGACAGAAATAAATTTTGCAGAAAAATACAGCTATTCCGTTGTTAACGATGATGTTGACACAGCTGTTAAAGAAATACTTGATATAATAAGCAAAAACAGATAAAACTAATCATAAAATATAAGGAGTTATTGAATATGAGTAATATGAAAAAGGTATCAGTTGAAGAAATGCTGCAGGGCAAAAAGAGCCGCTACGCACTTGTTATCGGCGTGGCAAAAAGAGCAAGAGAAATTTCTGCCGAATATGAACAAACAGAGAAAATTTTAAACAA
>CAMFTQ010000071.1 GCA_945988865.1 uncultured Anaeromassilibacillus sp. | reverse complement strand
CCTCTTTATAAATTGTGCGGTATTTGTTTTAGTATAACACGACAAAATAAAACTTGCAAGATAAGAGCCGATATAGTAAAATATTTTTAGACTTCTATTTTGAAAGGTATGAAAATATGCAGATAAATTCAAAAACAATGACTCTTAACTATGAAAACGGTGTGCCGTTTTTAACATATAATTCTTTGTCGGAAATAAAAACAATCCGCCACGCATTTTCTACAAGGCTCGGCGGAGTGTCAAAGGATGAATTTACCTCAATGAATCTGTCCTTCGGCAGAGGTGACAGTGACGAAAATGTAACAGAAAACTACAAGCGTTTTTGTAATGCCGCCGGCTTTGACTACAACACACTGACAGCCTCGGCACAGGATCACCACACCTTTGTAAGGTATGTCACAGAGGAACAAACAGGTATCGGCATTTACAAGCCACGTGATATGCAGAGCGTTGACGCACTTGTTACCGATAAAAAGGGAGTAACGCTTGTGACGTATTACGCCGACTGCACACCGCTGTTTTTTGTTGATACCAAAAACAACGCAATTGCGCTTGCCCACGCAGGCTGGAGAGGAACGGTAGGCAGAATAGGCGAGCGTGTGATAGAAACAATGCGTGAGAAATGCTCAACCGATCCCAAGGACTTAATCTGTGCCGTAGGTCCTGCGATTTCAAAATGCTGTTATGAGGTTGACAGCGACTGTGCCGAGAATTTTTTACATCTTGTTGACTTAGATACCGACAGCTTTGTTTTCCCGAAAAATGACGGAAAATTTATGGTAGATCTGCTTGAAGCAAACAGGCAGATTTTAGTAAAAGCAGGAGTAAATCCCGATAATATTACGGTAAGCGACCTTTGCACAAAATGCAACAGCGAGCTTTTGTGGAGTCACCGAGCAACAAACGGAAAAAGAGGAACAATGGCGGCTTTTATGACGTTAATTTGACTTGTTATTTCGCTTGTTCGGAAAATAAATTTTTCCGTCACGCTCAAACCACACGTCCTTAACCTCAAATTCTCTGCCGTTTAGGTAGCTTAAAATTCCCGAATCGCCTTCAAAATCAAATTTCAGCTTATATGAATACAAAGCCTGTCGCTTTAGTCCGATAGGCTTGTTTCTTTTTTCGCCGCCGTATTTAACGTCACCGCACAGCGGATTGCCGATTGACGCTAAATGCGCCCTTATCTGATGCGTTCTGCCTGTCAACAGCTCAACCTCAAGCAGACTGAATTTTTCATTTTCGTCAAGAACTGTGTATTTTGTCTTTATGATTTTGCTGTTTGGCATTTCGTTTCTGAAAATTGTGACCTTGTTTTTCTTTTCGTCCTTTACAAGGTAATCCTGCAAAAGTGCAGATTTTCTTTTTAGCTTGCCGAAAACAAGGCAAAGGTAAAATTTCTTTATTTCTCTGTTCTTGATTTTTTCATTCAGAATACGTAAGCTCTCTGCGTTTTTTGCACCGATTACAATACCGCCTGTGTTTCTGTCAATTCTGTTTGCAAGAGCGGGCGAAAAGCTGTTTTCGTCCTTTGGGTTGTATTCACCCTTTTTGTAAAGATAATGCTGAAGCCTTGACACAAGGCTGTCAAAGTGATAGCTTTCGTCCTGATGCACAAGTATTCCGGGCTTTTTGTCAAGCAAAATTATGTTTTCATCCTCATACAGAATGTTAAGGTCTGTCGGTGCTTTTTCAAAATCATAGCTTTGCTTCGGCTCTTTTTCAAAAAACTCGTCCTTGATGTAAAGTGTGAGTATATCACCCTGACAAAGCTGTGACGAAATATCGCACCGCTTGCCGTTTAGCTTTATATATTTTGTTCTGATGTACTTATACATCAGCGATTTTGGCATAGTCTTAAAACGCTTTGACAGAAATTTGTCAAGTCGCTGGCCTGCGTCATTTCTGCCGATTTCAATTGTTCGCATAAACTTCTCCTTAAAAAATCTTTCTTGTATTATAGCACTAATTATATGATTATTCAATTTTTCTCAAAATTTTGTTGCACACCTTTTTCGCCGTTGAGTATTATATCAGAGGGTGATGCTTATGTGTAGGAGCAAATGTGCCTGCTCATCTGCTATAGCGTTCGGGGCAGGCTTACTTACGGCAAGTATTTTTTCTTGCAAATTTGTTATGGTAGTGGCGGCAATTACAATTATAATATTAGCACTTATTTTAAGCAGGAGGCACTTATGAAGGTAATACTTATTGACAACCCGAAATTCTTTTCTTTTTTGCTTAGAAAAATCTATAAAATTAAAAAGGAAAAGCAAACGATTTAGCATTGTGAAGTATATAAAAATTTAATATTATAACAATGATAACGAAAGAGTTTTTTGTTGTAGTAATTATACAAAAACCGTCAACGGCAAATGTGCATTTGTAACAAAGTAATGCAACTTTGCCGTTTTTCTATTGCTTTTAATGCTATATTTAGTTATAATTATCACAAGTGGTAATGTGTCGTTTAGGCACTTGCCAAAACTTGAAATTTACGGAGGAAACGTAATGAAAAGAAATTCAAAAAGAATTACAAGCGTAATTCTGGCTGTATTGCTTGTTGTTTCTACGCTTATTACAAGCAGCTTTGTAACAGCAAGTGCAGCAGCAGGCGACACAATTTATTGTGAAACAACAAAGGGCACTCCAAACTGCTATATGTGGACTGAAGGTGTAGCAGACAGCAGCAACGGCAGCTGGCCGGGCGTTCCTATGACAAAGGTTGAGGATAACATCTATTCCTTTACTCTTGATAAGGAATATAACAAGGTAATCTTTAACACAAACGGTGACGCTGACAAGACAAAGGATATGGAGTATCCGGGCGACAATCAGAAGTATAATTTCGATACAGGCGAGTGGTCGCTTTATGACACATCAGCTGCCGTACCGGCTATCAATGTGAGCAAAAAGAACGGCTCAAGCTTCAGAACAGAAACAATGGACGTTGTAGTTTCTGTTTCTTATGCTGACAAAGCAGAGTACAAAATCAGCACTGCCGAAAATGCAGGCACTTGGACAGCATTTGAAAATACAGTTACACTTGCTATCGGTGAGGGTGTGCCTGTAAGTCACGAAATCAGACTGTCAGTCAGAGCCGCAAATTCTAACGGCACAGACAGCCTCTCGTACGTTTACACAAAGAAAGACCCTAACGCTGCAGGCGGCAGTGACGGAAGCACAGCAGCTGCACTTGGCGGTCATTATTCAACAAACGGCAACGGCTACGGCAAAAACAAAACAATCACAGTTGACGGTGATCCGTCAGACTGGGACAGCTCAATGATTATCGCACAGGGCGTTGCAAATGACGACCCACGTGTTTACTGCCACTGGTCAATGCACGAGGTTGCTGTTGACAGCTATGCTCTTTACGCAGCATGGGACGACAACAATCTCTACCTGATGTGGGAAATGGCAAACGTTCAGGACGCAGTAGCAAACGACGATTTCCCGATGTCACAGGGCAACCTTTGGATTTATAACTATCCTACATTCCTTGTTCTTAGCACAGATAACTCAATCGAGGGCAACGGCACTCACGCTAACGGAAAAACAGTGTGGGATACAGGAACAACATGGGACGCTCATATTGACAGAATGATCGCATTCTCTACAAACGGCGCTAACGGTCCGTATGTATATATAGCTGACGATGATGGTAAATTCCCGACAGAGGGTGTAAAAGACTTAAGCATCACTCAGAAATGGGGACAGGGTATTCTCAGCAGTACTATTTACGGCATCAAAGAGGTAAGCAGCCAGCAGGGCAGAGTAGGCGGAGATACACTTGACGAAACACAGAACTGGGTTGACTTTAACTCAGTAGGTCATAAGAGCAGTAAATATGATATGACATATGAAATGGCTATTCCGTTCTCATCTATAGGCATTTCAAAGAGCGATATAGAGTCAATGGGTATCGGCGCAATGCTTGTAAGCACATACGGTACATCAGGTATGAACACACTTCCTATGGATCCGTCAATGTGGGATAATGCAGCTAAGGAATACTCCAGCGACCCATCATCATCACACGAAAAAGAGGACAGCGACCACATCACAGTTCCTCTTGCAAGAATCGGCAAGGCTTTACCGGGTGGCAGCGGTACTCCTGCACCGACAACTCCGTTGGTAACAGCTCCTCCCGAAGAGGCAGGCGATATGCCGACAACACCTTCAACAACAGATCCTGTAGCAACAGAACCTCAGACGACTGAGCCTTCAGAAACAGAGCCGACAACAGATCCGATTGCAACAACAGAGCCTGTAGCAACGACAGAGCCTGTAGCAACAACAGAACCTGTTGCTACGACAGAGCCGGTTGCAACAACAGAGCCTTCTGTAACTACTGTACCTCCTGTGGAAACAGAGCCTACAACATCAGCTCCGATAGAAACAGAGCCTACAACAGACGCTCCGCAGGGCAACGTAATGCTCGGTGACGTTGACGGAAACGGCAAGGTGAACATCAAGGATGCAACACAAATTCAAAGAGCAGCAGCTTCTATAATAACACTTGACGAAACACAGTCAAAGGCAGCCGATGTAAACGGCGACGGTAAGTCTAACGTAAATGACGTAACAGCAATTCAGAGGTTTGTTGCAAATATTGAAACAGGCTACAAAATCGGTGAGTTAATCTGATTTTAGCTTTTGTAATCACAATTAAATAACCGATAATTTTTAAAGGTTCTATTGTAAAAGTTGGGGTTTCTATTTATTTCGCTGATACAGAAAGCCTCCCCTGTGCAAGGGGAGGTGGCACGAAGTGCCGGAGGGGTTGTGGGTA
>CAMFTQ010000070.1 GCA_945988865.1 uncultured Anaeromassilibacillus sp. | reverse complement strand
TCATATTTAAGGGTAAATAAGCATAAAATGAACCGACAGTACAAGTAGTACAATGTCGGTTCATTTTGTTTTAAAAGGAGCTTTAAATATGCCTGTGTGGGGAATTGTTATAATGTACGTTTTTGTTTTTCTGTTGTTTGCAATACTGCATTTTTTTAGCAAAAACAAAAAGCCCTTTAAAAGAGCTTTTTTATCTATGGTTAGTGGAGTTTTAGTTTTGCTTGCAGTCAACATCTGCTCTGTGTTTACCAAGGTGTCACTGCCGATAAGCCTGTTGTCGCTTACCGTATCTGCATTTGGAGGAATCCCCGGAGTAACACTTTTGCTTGCACTTAATATGATTGTTTGATCACAGCATATTGTCAATCTGTTCAAGTGCGTCCTTTACATAAGTTTTATCCCTTGTGACAAGTGCAATCATTGTGCCGTAAAAGGCTTCAGGGTTCTTCTGAAAATTCTTTTTGATAAGACGAGCCATATTTTTATCGGGTGCGTAAAAGTCAAATGACATCAGATCAAAGTCGCCGCCGCTTATACGGCAGTTTACATTATAGCCGTTTTCTGTATTAGTAATTGAAACTATATTTTCCTTTTCTTTTCTTTCTTGCTCTAACAGCTCCATAGCGCAGTTGTAGGCACGTTCCCTGACAGTCAAGGGCAGGTTAAACTCAAGCTGATCTGAAATCGTCTTGCCGTTTACCGTAGTAAAATACAAGTTGTTTTCTTTGTCAACAAGCTCAAGATTACCTCGTCTTACCAAATCATCAAAGCAGGCGCTTGTTTCAAAATAATTGGCAAGTCCTTTCTTCTGAATAACGTCAAGAACAGTACCTTTTGTCATAGGCTTATTTACAGCACTTATAAGGTAGCAGATAAGCGTTCTTATTTCTGTTTTAGTGCGTATTCCGCCTTGAACTATGCCTTCGTCAAAGGTGTTAATTTCCATATTATCACCGCCTTGTATTTAATTTTATCACAAAAACAGAAAAAAGTGAATAGAAAAAAGTTGAATATTGACTATTTTTTTATTATGTGCTAAAATTTAAAAAATAAACAGGGAGGTATAGCTATGGAAAATATAGCACCGTTTGTATGGGTGGCAATAGCAATTATTCTTGCAATCGGCGAGGGCGCAACGGCACAGCTTGTTTCAATCTGGTTCGTGCTTGGCGCAGTAGTCACTGCGATAGTGTCTATGTTTGTACCTGATGTTATGGTTCAGATTATTGTGTTTGTCGCAGTGTCGGGCATTACACTCGCAGCAACAAGACCTTTTGTAAAAAAGATAGTTAAGTTTAAAAAGGTCAGCACAAATTCCGATAAGAACATCGGCAAAACGGCAGTAGTCACCATCGACATTGACAACGAGCAATCTACAGGTCAGGTGAAAATTAACGGCGAAACCTGGACGGCAAGAACGACAGACAATTCAAAGCCAAAGGCAGGCGATACCGTTATGGTTGACTCTATCGAGGGAGTAAAGCTGATGGTAACGCCGGTTAAGTAAATATTTGCTTTACTTTTTGTATATAATATCGTATTTTTATTGACAATTATATACATATACGACTATAATTATTATAGGTGCAAATGATATTTTGGCACTTTGCAAAGCTTTCGGCAAAGCCGAATATCAACATCATAAAAACTATTTCAAAATTTCAGGAGGACGTATGGAACAGCTTATCATTCCGATTATAATCATCGCCGCAATCATTATTATTCTTGTAAAGAATATCAGAGTAGTACCGCAGGCTAACGCATTTGTTATAGAGCGACTTGGTGCTTACAAAGCAACATGGGGAACAGGACTTCACCTAAAGGTTCCTTTTATCGACAAAATCGCAAGCAAGGTGTCGCTTAAGGAGCAGGTTGTTGACTTCCCGCCTCAGCCTGTAATTACACGTGATAACGTAACAATGCAGATTGATACTGTAGTTTACTTTGAAATCACCGATCCAAAGCTCTATACCTACGGTGTAGAAAGACCTATGGACGCTATCGAAAACCTTGCGGCTACAACTCTGCGTAACATCATCGGTGACTTGGAGCTTGACAGCACACTTACGTCACGTGATACTATCAACGATAAAATCAAGCTTATTCTTGACGAGGCGACTGATGCGTGGGGTATCAAGGTAAAGCGTGTTGAGCTTAAAAACATTCTTCCGCCACGTGAAATTCAGGACGCTATGGAAAAGCAGATGAAGGCAGAGCGTGAAAGACGTGCAAAAATCCTTGACGCAGAGGGTGAAAAAACAAGCCAGATTCTCGTAGCAGAGGGTATGAAGGAGTCGGCTATCTTAAAGGCTGACGCTGTAAAAGAGGCTAAAATCCGTGAAGCACAGGGTGAAGCAGAAGCAATTATGCAGGTTCAAAGAGCATACGCAAACGCACTTCAGATGCTTAACGAAGCAAACCCGTCTGACAAGGTTATCACACTCAAAAGCCTTGAAGCCTTTGAAAAGGCAGCCGACGGCAAAGCAACAAAAATCATCATTCCGTCAGAAATTCAGTCAATCGCAGGTCTTGCAACCTCTTTAAAAGAGGTTATCTCTGCTGACAACGCAACAAAATAAATCCTTTAGCTCCTGAGTTTATAGCGACTCGGGAGCTTTTTAATTCTTATTTGCAATATTAAAAGGCATAAAATGTGTTTTTACTTAAGTTTAAATACAATATATGGCTATAACTCAAATTATTTTGCAGTATATCTATTGATATTTTTTCTTTTTTCAACTATAATATATGCTGTAAAATTTTTTGTTCAAGGAGTGTATCAAAATGAAAAAGGTTGCAGTTATTATGGGCAGTGACAGCGACTTTCCTGTTGTATCAAAGGCGCTTGTTCAGCTAAAGAAGTTTGAAGTTCCGTATGAGGTTCACGTTATGAGCGCTCACAGAACACCTACCGATGCGGCAGAGTTTTCAAAAAATGCAAAGAAAAACGGCTTTGGCGTAATTATAGCAGCAGCCGGTATGGCGGCTCACCTTGCAGGAGTTCTCGCCGCTTACACTACTCTTCCTGTTATCGGTATCCCTGTTAAAGGACCGAATTTTGACGGACTTGACGCACTTCTTGCAACAGTACAGATGCCGACAGGTATTCCCGTTGCAACGGTTGCCGTAAACGGAGCAGGCAACGCTGCAATCTTAGCTATTGAAATGCTCGCTTTGTCAGATGAAAAGCTCTCGGCAAAGCTTGAAACAATGAAGAAAGAAATGGCGCAGGCTGTAGCAGAAAAGGACAGAGAAATTCAGAATAGGGTGAACGAAATTTGAACAGCTTTGATTTTGACGTAAATTCCGACAAGGCGCACGAGGAATGTGGTGTTTTCGGTATATACAGGGTAAACGATGAGCTTGACTGCGTTTCAATCGCTCAGGACGCTTTGTACGGACTTCAGCACAGAGGTCAGGAAAGCGCAGGCATCGCCGTAAATAAAGACGGCGAATTTATCTGCGTTAAGGATTTAGGCAAGGTTTCTGCCGTTTTCAGTGATAAAAACCTGTCTAAGCTGCCAAACGGCAAAATTGTCCTCGGTCACGTGCGTTACACACCGTTTGCAAACCTTGACAGAGCAAGCTCACAGCCACTTGTTATCAGATATATAAAAGGCTCCCTCGCTATTTCTCACAATGGCTCAATCACTAATTACACGCAAATCAGAAACGAGCTTGAAAGCGGCGGCGCAATTTTTCAATCAAACTCTAACGCCGAGCTTATCGCTTACGTTATAGCAACTCAGCGTATTAACTCAAGCTCTATAGAAGAAGCCGTCATAAAATCAGCCGAAAAAATCGAGGGCGCATATTCGCTTATTTTAAGCTCTCCGAACAAGCTTATTGCATTACGAGATCCGCACGGCTTTCGCCCTCTTTGCTTAGGCAAGCTTCTTGACAGCTATGTTGTAACGTCTGAAAGCTGCGCTCTTGACAGCATAGGAGCAAAGTTTTTAAGAGATATTAAGCCGGGTGAAATGCTCGTTATTGACGACAAGGGTCTGCACAGTCAGATTATTAAAACGGCAGAAAAAACATCATTTTGTATGTTTGAGTACGTTTATATAGCACGTCCCGACAGCGTAATTAACGGTGTAAGCGTTCACTTGGCACGTAAAAAGGCAGGCGAAATTCTTTATAAGGAGCATCCTGTCGAGGCTGATATAGTCTGCGGTGTACCCGATTCGGGACTTGATGCGGCACAGGGCTTTTCAAAGGCTTCGGGTATTCCGTATGCGATAGGCTTTGTAAAGAATAAATATATCGGCAGACAAATTTCGGGCAGACATCAGGATAAAAAGGAGCGTCTGCTAAAGACAAAGCTTAATGCACTCAAAGCAAATGTTGAGGGTAAAAGGGTAGTAATTATTGACGACTCAATTATCAGAGGAAACACATCAAAGCACATAGTAAAGCTTTTGCGTGACGCAGGTGCCGTGCAGGTGCATATGAGAATTTCATCACCGCCGTTTAGGCATCCCTGCTACTTTGGCACAGACATAAAGTCGCAGGATGAGTTAATAGCAAACAGAATGACAGCAGATGAAATCTGTCGCTACATTGGAGCAGATTCACTCGGATATTTAAGTCTTGACGGCTTGTCAAAAATTGCAGATAATGCAGAAATTGGCTTCTGTGACGGATGCTTTTCCGGTAATTACTGCGCACCGATTCCGCAAGAGGAATTTGTAGATAAATATTCACAAAAATTAATAAATATAGAATAATAATACATAGGAGTGTTTATATGAACAGCTATTCAGACTGTCTCTTATACACATCTCCGAGCCCACGAGACGCTACGCTATC
>CAMFTQ010000069.1 GCA_945988865.1 uncultured Anaeromassilibacillus sp. | reverse complement strand
TTACAAAGAAGCCTCAGGATAAGGTTACTCTTATCGGCACAAAGCAGCGTCCTTGCTCAACAGTTAGTGAAAATGACGCAGAGGGCAGCTTTGTAGATACAGACGGCAACAAGGTTTTTTACTCATCAAAAATTGTAGGCACAGCTACGGCTTACAATGAGTCGGAAGGCTCACTCACTGCAACAGGCGTACCTGTTTATTACGGCGGTGTTGCAGTAGACCCAAGCATTATTCCATACGGCTCAAAGCTATATATTGCGTCAAATGACGGCCAGTACATCTACGGCTATGCAACGGCAGTTGACACAGGCGGAGCAATGCTCAGCGGTGCGGCTTTGATAGATTTGTTCTACAACAGCGAGAGCGAATGTGAGCAGTTTGGCAGAAGAACAGTAACTGTTTATATTTTATAATTTTGAATACGCAAAACTGCGACACAAACCAAAACAAAGGTTTGCGTCGCAGTTTGTTTTTTTTATAATGATTTACTCCACCCTGTAAACATCTTCTGCCGTTATTTTTATCGGCTTGTTATCGGCAGGGTATGTGTTTGTGCCGTCTGTGAAAACTGCCCTTGGTGAAATCCACGAGCTGTCGAAGGTGTATATAAATGCCGTTTCGTTATCGGTCATTTTAAAGGTCTGCGTTTTACTGCCGTCTGCTTCTGTTACCGTAATTGAAATATCGTCCTTCCAGCTGTCGGGCTTTACGAAATAAACGCTGTCGTCACCCGAAATTTCGTATTCGACATATTTTGTAAAGCAGTATTTCATATACGTTTTTACGCCCTGCTCGTTTTCGGCTCTTAGCTCAAGAGTTGTAACGGCGTCAGATTCCGGCTTGATTGTGATTTTTTCACCGTCTGAGTACTCTTTGTATTCCTTGCCGTCAACGGAGTATTCCGCTTTCTTTGCGTTTGAGCATTTAAGCACAGGCTGTATGCTGTCGCTCTCGTAATTAAAATCGTCAACTTCGTCAACCCATACCCTTGCTGTTTTTGCGTATTCTGTGTAGCCTTCGTTGTAAAGCACTACGCTTGTGTAGGCAGGAATATTTTTTTCGCTTGTCAGAATACCGTTCTTAACGGTATAAACTGTTTTACCGTCAACTCTGTCTGTGTATTCGCCGTCTGCAAGTGAGGTTTCAAAGCCTGTTTTAAGCTCGTCTGACAGCGTGACGATAACTGCACCCTTTGTACCTCTTTCTATCATAATTGATGAATACTGCTTGTCAGGGTTTGAAAGTGTTTCGTCCTCGCCTGCCATCGCTGTTCTGAAGCGGTTTACGGCTGTGACAGCAGGGTCTTTGTAGATGTAGCTTCCGCTGACGCCTATTCTGTTCATTGTACCCCACGGATTTTCTGCCGTTGCACCGTAGGGACGGTCAAAGAAAAGCGGTGTGCCGTCTTTTCTTGCCGTTATTACCGACCACGCAAGAATAACGGCTCTGTCGTCAAGCTCTGTGTAGCTGCCGTCATTTATATAGTTGTCGTGCGATTCAACCCACGTTACAATATTTCTCGGAGCTTTGCCGATTGCGTAATCCTCAATATCGGGGAGGTTAAAGTCGTTGTTTATGATACAACCCCTGATTTTTCCGCCGTAGCTGCTCGCTGTTGCTCCGCCTATTATATTGATATAGTCGCCTATTCTGTCGTTGTTTCCCTGAAGAACCTCGCCGTAAACAAACAGCTTGTCGGAATTTTTAACATCGCTCTTTGCTTTTATCCAGAAGTCGTTCTGATAGCCGTCATTTTCCTTTTCGTCATCGGGCAAGCCTATGTGCTTTGCTGTGTCATAGCGAAAGCCGTCTGCGCCAAGCTCAACACACCTGTTGATAAACTTAAAAAAGTAATTCTGAAAATCGGGGTTTTCTGTGTTTACATCGGGCAAACCGCCCATTTTGTACGTTGTGCATTGAAGTCTGTCGCCCCAGTCGGCAATATCACGCTCGTTTCCCTTGTGAAACAGCTTGTCTATACCGCCGACAGCATTCAGCAGGTTTTCGTTGATTGCGTTTATTGCCGGTGTAGTGTGGTTAGGCACAACGTCAATAAGAACTCTTATGCCGTATTTTTTAGCCTCGTCACACATAGCCTTGAACTGCTCTTCTGTTCCGAGCTGATAGTTGCCGATTGTATAGTCTGTCGGCTGATAGTGATAGTACCATTTGCCGTCACCATAAAGCTGCATACCGCCGTTTTCACCCTCTAAGCACTCGTTAATGGGTGATGTCTGTATAGCACTGAAGCCTGCGGCGGCTATGTCCTGCATTGAGCTTTTGATAGTGTTGAAATCCCAGCAAAAGCATTGAAGAATAGCACCGTCCTTCAGATTGTCGGCAGTTTTGTATTCAACCGACAGCTCTTGCGGTTCTTTGCTTTCTGTGTTGCAGGCAGAAAATACAAGCGAGCAAAAGGCTGAAATTGCAGAAAGTGATATTGCCGTAATTTTTTTAAGCATAAGATTACCTCTTTTCTATATAATAACGTTTATCTTCTGTGACAAAAAATATAAATCCCTTTTCTATTAGTATAACACAAAAGATGAATAAGGCAAATAAAAACTTCGCTATTGATTTAATTTCTTAAATAGAGTATAATAGCTTAGACAAACTTGATTTTGCTTACGGCGAACAGCCGTTTTGAAAGGAATTGAAACAAAATGAAAAAAATAGCTTTGATTACTGCCGTTATAATTGCGGTGTCTGCCTGCTTTGTGGGCTGTGCGGCAAATGACCCTCTGAGCAACAAGGATGCTTATACCGCAACACAGGCAACGCAGGAGGCTACAGAAGCTACTCACGACGAGCCGAAGTCTGTAAATCCGTCTGACTATGAAAACAACGTTGACGGATTGTGCAAATATCTTAAAGCCTTAGATTATTTACAGGGTGAGCCTGTTAAGATGGCGGCTGATTTAATCGGTGCTGAAAAAGGCTACAGATATGTATTCACCTACGAAAAGGGCAACATCAATGCAGAGCTTTACGAGTATAATACAAATAATCTCAATGACAAGGCAAAGGCTACTATCGAGAGTGTAAAGAAAAACGGCTATTTTCAGATTCAGGGCTTTGACAAGGTAGAAGCGTATATGTCCGATAACGGCAAGTATCTTATTATCTATTCAGACTCAAATCTTATAGATAACAATTCGCCTAACGAAAGCAACAAACAGCGTGAGCTTGACTTTTTAAAGGCGGCAGAGGAATTTTATAAGTGAACAATAGTACAACAATCAGGGCGAGCTTTGGCTCGCCCTTTTGTTTTGTAAAAAGAGAAAAGCGCAGAAAAGAAAAAATTTTTATGAAACCTCTATTTTCCTATTGACAAAGTAGGAAAAGGGTGGTAGTATATAGCCATAATCCTATTAAACCTGTAGGGAATGAGGTGTTTTAATGACAAACCGATATTCAAGTCTTATTAAAAATAACTTTATAAAAGGACGAATGTGCTTTTACTGTTAATGCACAAAACGGTAATCATAACAAAACAAAATTTTTTATAAACGAAAGGAATTAAAAGCTATGTCAAACAATAAATATAAATTTGAAACATTACAGTTACACGCAGGACAGGAGTCCCCCGACAGCGCAACGGGTGCCAGAGCAGTGCCGATTTACGCAAGCTCGTCTTATGTTTTCAACAACTCTCAGCATGCCGCTGACCGCTTTGCTTTAAGAGATGCCGGCAACATCTACGGCAGACTGACAAACCCAACACAGGACGTTTTTGAGCAGAGAATAGCGGCTCTTGAGGGCGGTGTTGCCGCTCTTGCAGTAGCGTCGGGTGCAGCCGCTATTTCATATACTATTCAGAACTTAGCAAGTGCCGGCGACCACATTGTAGCTTCAAAAACAATCTACGGCGGAACGTACAATCTGCTTGCACACACGCTCCCTCAGTACGGCATTACAACAACGTTTGTTGACCCTGACGAGGAAAATGCTTTTGAAAATGCAATCAAAGAGAATACAAAGGCTGTGTTTATTGAAACACTCGGCAATCCGAACTCAAACATCATCGACATCGAAAAAACAGCAGAAATTGCACACGCACACAAAATTCCGCTTGTAATCGACAGCACATTTGCTACACCTTACCTTATCCGCCCGATTGAGCATGGCGCAGACATCGTTGTTCACTCTGCAACAAAGTTTATCGGTGGTCACGGAACGGCAATCGGCGGCGTCATTGTAGACGGCGGTAAATTTGACTGGGAGGCAAGCGGAAAATTCCCGTCGCTCGTTGAGCCGAACCCAAGCTACCACGGAGTGAGCTTTACAAAGGCTGTAGGAGCTGCCGCATTCGTTACAAAAATCAGAGCAATCCTGTTAAGAGATACAGGTGCAACTCTTTCACCGTTCCACGCATTTTTATTCTTACAGGGACTTGAAACTCTGTCGCTTAGAGTTGAACGTCACGTAGAAAATGCGTTGAAGGTTGTAAACTTCCTTGCAAATCATCCGCAGGTAGAAAAGGTAAACCATCCGTCACTGTCAACAGGCACACAAAAGGAGCTTTACGACAGATATTTCAAAAACGGCGCAGGCTCTATCTTTACATTTGAGATTAAGGGCGGCTCACAAGAAGCACAGAAGTTTATTGATAACCTCTCGCTGTTCTCGTTGCTTGCAAATGTTGCAGACTCAAAGTCGCTTGTAATTCATCCGGCAACAACTACACATTCACAGCTTAATGAAGAAGAGCTTGCAGAGCAGGGCATTAAGCCGAACACAATCAGACTTTCAATCGGAACAGAAAACATCGACGATATTATAGGCGACCTTGAGCAAGGCTTTAAGGCAGTAAGATAAGGAGTAATTATTATGAAAATTTACAAATCACTCACAGAATTAGTCGGCAACACTCCTATTGTGGAGCTTTCAAATTTTGAAAAATCAAACAATCTTCAGGC
>CAMFTQ010000068.1 GCA_945988865.1 uncultured Anaeromassilibacillus sp. | reverse complement strand
GTATGACTGTCGCAAAGGAGCATTTTATATCACCTCGTTTTGAAATATGCTGTGATTTTACCACATCTTATTTCTTTTATCAAGCTGTCAGATATCGAAAACAGCATAATTATCAGTCAGATTAACAAATTTTCTTTGACATTACAGCCTGTTGGTAGTAAAATGTAAAAGGCGATTTATATTTATTGCTTATTGAAAAATTTTTATCTTTCGGAGGTTTTTATGAGAGCTATAATTACAGTAATAGGCAAGGACAGCGTAGGAATATTGAGCAAGGTTTCGGGTGCCTGTGCCGAGGTAGGTGTAAACATCGTAGAGGTTACTCAGAGCGTTTTGCAGGATATGTTTGCGATGATTATGCTTGTTGAAATTGACAATTCTTCTGTAAGCTTTGACCAGCTCAAGGACAACCTTGACAAGGTGGGCGAGCTTTCTAACACAAGGATTCACGTTATGCACGAGGACATCTTTAACAGTATGCATAAGATATAAGGATAAACAACGCTATTAAGGAGAAATTAACTAATGTTAGAAACAAGAGATATACTTGAAACCATAAATATGATAGACAACGAGAACCTTGACGTAAGAACTATTACTATGGGTATTTCTCTGCTTGACTGTCTTGATGAAAATATTGACAAGGCCTGCGACAAGGTTTACGACAAAATTTGCAGATATGCACAGAACCTTGTAAAAACAGGTGAGGATATAAGCCACGAGTACGGTATTCCGATTATCAACAAGCGTATCTCGGTTACGCCTATAGGTATGGTAGCCGCTCCCTGTCAGAGTCACGATGTTGTGAAATTTGCAAGAACGCTTGACAAAGCCGCTAAAACGCTCGGCGTAAACTTTATCGGCGGTTACTCGGCTCTCGTTCAGAAGGGATTTTCATCGGGCGACTATGCGCTTATTGAGAGTATTCCGCAAGCGCTTTCAGAAACTGAATTTGTATGCTCAAGCGTAAACATCGGCTCAACTAAAGCCGGTATCAATATGGACGCTGTTAAGATGATGGGCAAGGCTGTGCTTGACAGTGCAAAATTGACAGCCGACAGAGATTGCATAGGTGCAGCAAAGCTCGTAGTATTTTGCAACGCTCCCGAGGACAACCCGTTTATGGCAGGTGCTTTTCACGGTGTTGGTGAGGCTGACTGCGTAATTAACGTAGGTGTATCAGGTCCCGGCGTAGTAAGGGCGGCACTGACAAAATGCGACGGCTATGATATTACAGGAATTGCAGATACTGTTAAGAAAACAGCGTTCAAGATTACAAGAATGGGTCAGCTTGTAGCAAAAGAGGCCTCAAAGCGACTGAGCGTTCCGTTCGGTATTGTTGACCTTTCGCTTGCGCCTACCCCTGCTGTCGGCGACTCAGTTGCCTACATCTTAGAAGAAATGGGTCTTGAGTGCTGTGGCTGTCACGGCACAACGGCGGCTCTTGCTCTGCTTAATGACGCTGTTAAAAAGGGTGGCGTTATGGCTTCTTCTCACGTTGGCGGTTTAAGCGGTGCATTTATCCCCGTTACAGAGGACGCAGGTATGATAGCCGCTGCAAAAAGCGGTGCGCTTGACATCACAAAGCTTGAAGCTATGACGGCTGTCTGCTCTGTAGGTCTTGATATGATTGTAGTACCCGGCGACACAACGGCCGACGTTATTTCTGCAATTATTGCAGACGAGGCGGCTATCGGTATGGTAAACAGCAAGACAACAGCCGTTAGACTTATTCCGGCTATCGGCAAAAAGGCAGGCGATGAGCTTAATTTCGGCGGTCTGCTCGGCTTAGGCCCTGTTATGCCGCTTAGAAAGGGCTCACCCGAAAAATTCATTTCAAGAGGCGGACGTATTCCGGCACCGCTTCAGTCACTTAAAAACTAACGATAATATATAATTGGAGGCGAATGCTGTGGAGGATATGCTCAAAAAAATTGTCGAAATGGACGAAAAAGCAAGAGAGCTTAAAATTAAAGCACAGCAGGACAAGGCGGCTTCTGTAGAAGAGGTTTCAAAGGCAAGAAAAGAGCTGTACGAGGGTTATCTTGAAAAAGCAAGAGAACGTGCAAGGAAAAATGCCGAAGCCGAACAGCAACACGCCGACAAAGAGTGGGAAGTAACAAAAAAGCAGTATGAGAAAATTTCATCAGCACTTGAAGCGGAATATGCAAAAAACTGCGACAGGTGGGTAAATGAAATTTTTGAGAACGTAATAGGCGATTGATTAAATTACTTTTAGTACGGAGGTACTGCACGTGGCTATACTTAATTCTTCCGGCGCTATTGTTGCAAAGGCTAAGGCTAAATACGGCAAACGGCTAAAATATGACGATTACAAGCGTTTGCTTGACTGCAAAACTGTTGCCGAGGTTGTGTCTTACCTAAAAACAGAAACTTCATATAAGGACGTGCTTGTTAAGGTAAACGAAAACTCTGTCCACAGAGGTCAGGTTGAAGCGATACTAAGGCAAAAGCTGTTGTACGATATTGATTCTCTTTGCCGTTATGATATGAGCGGCGGCTCACGTTTTTCTGCATTTATAGTAGAGGGCTATGAGGTTGAACAGATAATTCACTTTTTAACTCTGTTAAGCGCAAACCGTCAGAAAAGCGTTGTTTTGTCGGTTCCGACTTATTTTACAAGTCACTGCGATATTGATTTTGACGCTCTTGCAAAGGCTCAGAGCTTTGCAGATTTTGTTGACGCTCTCAGCACCTCGCCTTATGGTGAGATTTTAAGAGGATATACACCGAAATCGGGCGAAACCATAAATATCCCCGAAATTGAGGACGCACTTTACACGTACGTATATAAACAGCTGTATGAAGCTATTAACAATACTTCGTCAAACGATAAGTCAGAGCTTAAAAGAATGTTTGACAATATTATAAATTTTCAGAATTTTGTCAGAATTCTGCGAATGAAAAAGTATTACAATGAAAATCCGCAGTTTATTTTAAAGCACCTTTTGCCCTTTGGCAGTATCAGTCAGAAAAATCTTGAGGCTATGTGCTGTGCAGAGGATACAGACGAGGTTTTCGGGATTATGCAGTCTATCCCTCAGGGCAAGGGTCTTGACAGAATGAGATATAACTACCCCGGCGAAATTTCTAAACGAGCAAAATTCAACATCAGCCGAAACAAGCTTTATTATTCATCAAGTCCCTCGGTTGTTCTGATTTCTTATGTATATCTAAGGCAAACGGAGCTTGCGAACATAATAAATATTATTGAGGGCGCAAGATACAGCATTGAAAAATCGCAGGTAGAACAGCTTTTAATTTACAAATAATATATTTTACACTTACGGAGGTGATTTTTACGGCAGTTGCAAAAATGAAATTCATAAGCATTATCGGTATGCTTGACAAGCTTTGGGAGGTAGCAGAGCTTTGCGGAAAAACAGAGAGCTTTCAGCCTGATGATGTGAACAGCTTTTATTCGGACACAAGAAATTTCTTTCCGATTTCTGCCAAAAACGAATACACGCAAATTCTGGAATCGTTCAAAGGCTCGCTTGATATTGCGAATATTAAAAGAAAAATTGTAAGCACAGACGGCTTTGAACCGACCTTAGATGAATTAAAGGAGTATTGCGACAAAACAGGCGAAAAAATCGAAGAGCTTATTTCTAAAAAGCTGATGGCTGAAAAGGACGTTGAAAGTTGCAGACGTTTAATCGAAGAAACAAGACATTTCTGCGGTCTGAATGTTGAGCTTGACAAGGTTTTTGCCTGTGAGTATATCAAGGCAAACTTCGGCAGACTTCCCAAGGAAAGCTTTGAAAAGCTTGAGGCGTATGAGGACAATCCCTTTGTGACGTTCTTCCCCTGTACTGTTGACGATACGCATTATTGGGGCGTGTATATTTCTCCTATAGAAGAAAGCAGTAACATCGACAGAATTTTTTCGGGACTTTACTTTGAGCATTATGAAATTGAGGGTATGCACGGCACTCCCGATGAATACAACGCTCAACAAAAAGCACTTTTGCCCGACTTGGAGAAAAAGCTAAGTGATGCACAGGACGAGCTTGACAGCTTCACCTATGATAACTACTCCGAAATTTTAAGGTACTATTCAAGACTTGAACAGCTAAATGCCTACAGCACTATTGCTTCAAAGGCTTGCAGGTACAACAACAGCTTTATTCTTGTAGGCTGGATTCCTAAGGAGCTTGAAAAAGAGCTTTCCTCCTCCCTTTCAAAAATCGAAAGCGTAGAATTTGAGATAACAAACGGCGGTAACAACAAAAACCATATGCCTCCCGTTAAGCTCAAAAACGTATTTTTAGCTAGACCGTTTGAGTTTTACACGCAGATGTACGGCTTGCCGAGATACAACGAGATTGACCCGACCAAGTTTATTGCGCTGACGTATTCAATACTTTTCGGCGTGATGTTCGGTGATGTGGGACACGGAATACTTCTTCTCATAGCCGCACTTATTATGTGGAAGGTAAGAAAAATGCCTATCGGCAAAATCCTTATCCCCTGTTCGATATGCTCAACAGTTATGGGTTTTGTGTTCGGCAGTGTATTTGGCTATGAGGAGGTTTTGAATCCGCTTTATAAAACACTTTTCGGCTGGGAAGAAAAGCCTATTCACGTTATGAGGGCGCAGGATACAAACACGATTATTTACTCTGCTGTCGGCTTGGGTATGGTGCTTGTGCTTGTTGCGATGTGCTTAAATATCTATTCCTGCTTTAAGCGAGGGCAAATCGGTCAGGCGCTGTTCGGCGTAAACGGAATTGCAGGCTTTATTTTCTACGGCTCGCTGGCAGTCGGTCTTGTTTGTCAGATGATGCTTTCTATTCCTGTATTTTCACCCGCTTATATAATCGCACTGATTGTTATTCCGTTTATCTTTGTTTTCCTCAATGAACCGCTGTCAAAGCTTGTTGCAGGCGATAAAAATTGGCAGCCGAAAAGCTGGGGCGGATTTATTGTAGAAAACTTTTTTGAGTGCTTTGAGGTTGTTTTGAGCTA
>CAMFTQ010000067.1 GCA_945988865.1 uncultured Anaeromassilibacillus sp. | reverse complement strand
GTTTTCTGAGCGATTTTGCCGTTTTCGTCAGGCGGTAAAAGCTCAGGACTTACAGGTGTGTCTAAAATATCAAGCAGAACGTCCTTTAAAACTCCCGAAGACATCTGCGCTTCATATGCTGTTAAGTGGCGTACAAGAGTTTTTGGAACAGAGCAGTTTACGCTATACATCGACATATGGTCGCCGTTGTAGGTCGCCCAGCCTAATGCAAGCTCCGATAAATCGCCTGTGCCGATAACGAGTGCCGACAGCTTATTTGATAAATCCATCAAAACCTGTGTACGTTCACGTGCCTGACAGTTTTCATACGTTACATCGTGTACGCTTTCATCGTGGTTTATATCTTTAAAATGACTGCGAACGCTGTCTGTGATGCTTATATCATAAAAGCTGACGCCGTAGGCTTCGGCTAAAAGCTGTGCATTTGACTTAGTTCTTTTTGTTGTGCCGAAGCAAGGCATTGTTACTGCGTGAATATTTTTTCTGTCAAGGCTAAGCATATCAAATGCGTGAACACAGACGATAAGCGCAAGCGTACTGTCAAGACCGCCCGACAAGCCTAATACCACGTTTTTTATACCTGTGTGAGCAAGTCGTGTGGCAAGACCTGTTGCCTGAATAGAGAGAATTTCCTTACATCGTTTGTCAAGATTTTCCTTCTCACTTGGAACAAACGGATGCGGTGGGAAGTATCTTTCAAGAGCAGTTTCTGTTATCTGCATTGAAAAGTAAACCTTTTTAACAGCAATGCCGTTATCGGGCTTTACAAAGGTAGAAATTCTGCGTCTTTCTCCGCCTAAACGCTTAATATCGACATCGGCGTAAATCACACCTGTTGAAAACGGCTCGCTTGCTGCAAGGACGCTTGCGTTTTCTGCAATTAAATTACGTCCTGAAAAAACAAGGTCTGTGGTGCTTTCTCCGAAGCCACTGTCAGAGTACACATACGCACAGCAGAGCTTTCCGCTTTGGATCTTGATTAAATCTGTTCTGTACTCATTTTTACCGATAACATCATCGCTTGCAGACAGGTTTGCTATAATTGTCGCACCGTTTAAAGCAAGGCTTACTGACGGAGAAGAAGCAGTCCATAAATCCTCGCAAATCTCAACTGCAAGCTTAAAATCACAAAGCTCTTCGCAGCAGAAAATTGTGTTCGGATTAAGCAAAACGTTTTTTCTGTTAGCAAATACCGGCAGTACCTCGTCAACATTCTTTCCGCTTGTAAAGTGACGTGCCTCGTAAAATTCAGAATAATTCGGGATATTTATCTTTGGAACAAGTCCTAAAATTTCACCCTTGTAAATAACTGCGGCACAGTTATAGAGTGCTTCGCCAAACGGTACGGGAAGTCCTACAAGTGATACGATTTCAAGAGCTTTTGTGCTGTCAATTATTTTTTCAAGCGCATTTTCGGCTGACTTTAAAAGTGTGCTGTGCAAAAATAAATCACTACAGGTGTAGCCTGTTATGCAAAGCTCGGGAAAAACAATCAGCCTTGCTCCTTTGCTGTGCGCTTTTGTAATCAAGTCAATTATGCTTTCTGCGTTATAGTCACAGTCGGCAACGTGAATTTTAGGTGTTGCCGCCGCCGTTTTTAAAAATCCGTAATTCATAAATATTCACCTGCAAAAAATTACCTGTAGAAATTACATCTACAGGTATTATATCATTATTCTGCCGATTTCACAACAGAATTATTCATTTATTCTTTAGTTTTTTTCTTTTCTCTGTGAGCCTTCAGGCGTTTTTGATAGAAAAGATTTTGCGGAGTTTCGCCCTTTTCGTATTTTCTTAAAATACAGCTTGCACTGCCTGCTATCATCCAGAAAAACATTACCATAAACGACAGGTCGTAGAGCAAGGTTTTTTCAAAAAGCGCATACACAAGATAAGCAAGCAGAAAGCATACCTCACAGGGTAATGATGAATTATTTAAGTATCTTCTGTGCAAAAAGGTTATTGTGAAAATGTGCTTTGCAAAGCGGATACCGAATATTGAAAAAAGAGTAAAGCCGAAAATTCCGGAGCATACAAGAATAGTCAGGTAGCCGTTATGCAGGTCGCTGAAGTTTGCGTAGTTCAAAACTGTATTTTCAAGGTAACGCTGGCTGTAATCGACAATATTGCTCTTGCCTATTCCCCACAGCGGATGGAGCTTAAACAGCTCGGCTGAGTCTTTAATAAGACCAAATCTTCCGCTGTCGATATTTTTGTTCTGATGTGTAAAGGTTGTGATTTCAGAGGCAATTTCCTGTATATCCTCTTTTGAAATGTTCTGAGAGGTCGTCTGCTGTTTTGACTGCAAAAGCAGAACAGAAAAGCCTGCCTGACAGAACTTTCTTACCGTAAATGCAGAAAAGACAATTATTGTGCCGACAAGGAGAAGTGCGGCTGATTTTTGTATAATCTGTTTTACTGTAAAATGCCTTTCGCTTGCCAACAGCTTAAACGCAGTATAGCCAATGCAATAGCAGATGCACAGCACAAGAGAAGCGTTTGAGTCGCACAGCAAAAGAGAAATTATGTTTGTTGTGGCACAGCCGGCAAGCCAGATACGGCTTACTCTTGTCTGTCCGGAGTTTCTGATAAAATTCTTTTTAGTGAGCATATGACAGCAGAAAAGAGCGCAAACGGCAGAAAAGCCTAACAGATTCGGGTTTGTATAAACACCTGTGAATCTGTTTTCAAAGATGATAAATTTCAAGCCGTACATCTCAAACGAAACGCCTGCCATAAGCAGAATAAGTCCTGCCAAGGCGCATATTGTCGATATATACACTACGAAACGACAAACGGAATAAAGCTCTGCCTGCGGATTGTGGTGCTTTTCGGTATGCATTCCGTAAAAGGTGAAAAAGCAGATATACGTGTGCAAAATCATCACAAGATTGCCGACAAAGTTGTTTGAGATATGATATATTGCGGTGACAACGGAACATAGCATAAAAGCCACTATCCATATGCCGAAGCGCATATTTAAAAATGTGTGGTACTTTTTCTCGTTGTACGCTGTGAGTATTACTCCCCATACAAAAAGCATTACCAAAGCGACATTTGCAGGGATTTTTATAAATGCGATATTGAGGAAAAACAGCGTGAGTATGTAGCACTTTCTGAAAAAGGCGTTGTCACAAAGAATAAGCTTTAGGTTTGACATAAAATCACCCCCTAAATTTTAAAACAGCACATCCTTAACGGTTTTAAGCATAAGATAAAGATCTCGTCTGAAGCCGAAACGACCGAGATATTTTAAATTGTATTCCATTTTCTTAGGCAGAATGTTTGTGATATACTCTTTTTCAATATCGTCACAATTTGCAAGCATATCGTCCTCGTCCTTAAATTTTATGCTTGCAAGTGAGGTTATGCCTGCCGGCATAATCAAGGTTGCCATCATAACGGGTGTGTATGCCTTAACATACTTAGGCACCTCGGGTCTTGCGCCTACAAGGCTCATTTTACCGCTTAGCACGTGAAAAATCTGTGGCAGCTCATCAAGTCGCAGACGGCGCAAAGTTTTGCCAATCGGTGTAATTCTGCTGTCGTCACAGCCTGTTACAAGCGGTCCTATTTTATCGGCGTTTGTGCACATTGTGCGAAATTTCAGTATTTTAAATTGCTTTCCGTAGGCTGTCACTCTTTCCTGCTTATAAAGCACAGGGCCTTTTGACGTGCATTTTACCAAAACGGCAATAATAAGCATAGGTATTGCTAATAATATTATCATAATAAGCGAAACTAAAATATCAAAGCATCGCTTAACAACAAGGCTTTTTCTTTTAGCAAAAAGAATATCGTAATAAGGTTTGACCTCATCATTTTGAAATTCCTTCGGCATTTTATCAAAGGGGAGCAATTTCATTATATTCCTCCAAATTTAAAAACAAAATCACTGATTGATTATATAACAAAAAGTAGTTTTTTTCAAGAAAAATTGAAATATACTAAAATTATGCTAAAAAAGCGACTGTTTTCACCCTTAATATTGTGAAATATTTTATCGTGAAAAACCGACGGTTTTAAGCCGCCGGTTCTTCTAAGGTATTTTTATGGAGTAATCAAAACACTATGAATCATCTTTAATGTAATTATTATAGCACAAAAAACAGCTTTGTCAAGAGCTTTTTATCAAATGTCTGTAAAAATATTTATCGCAAATAAAAAAATTTATTTATATTGACAAAGGACTTGACTAATTACGATTTTAGGGGTAAAATTACGTTGTGAAAATAAAAAAGAGGAAGGTAAATGTTATGGAAAACGATTTTGCGGCAGATTTAATCACTCTTGTAGACGAAGAAAATGTTGAGCATCAGTTTGAGATACTCGACCAACTTGTTTACAACGATACAGAGTACTATGCGCTCTACCCTATTTTCGATGACGCTAATGATGCTGTTGAGGATAGCGGTGAGTATTATATTATGGAGGTTATCGACGTTGACGGTGAGCAGCAGCTTGCTGAGGTTGAGGACGATGATCTGCTTGATGAGCTTGCAGAGATTTTCGAAAAGCGTTTTGAAGAGCTTTTTGATGATGAAGAGGAATAAAAATAAATCAGCAGGATATATTAAGATTAGTTTTTAGTTTATTTCCTGCCCGATGCGTGAATGGTGCTGAATAACCCTACAATTTTTATTTTGGGAGCCGAACTCCTTTTGTTGTGTGCAGACCTCCCCTTGTGGACGAAGGGAGCCTGATACAAAAGGGAAGCACCCACCTGTCACTTAGTAGGCAGGTTATGTAAAGCACAATACGGTCGGGTGGGTTATTTTTTTACATAGGAGTTAATTATGAACATTTCTGTTCTTGGTTGCGGTCGTTGGGGTAGCTGTATTGCGTGGTATTTAGATAAAATTGGTCACAATGTAGCCTCCTGCGGACTTGCAGATGCACCTGAATTTATTGAGCTTTATAATAACAGAAAAAACGATTACCTGTCTTTCAGAGAAAGCATAGAGCTGTCTCTTATACACATCTGACGCTGCCGACGAAGGCTTAGGT
>CAMFTQ010000066.1 GCA_945988865.1 uncultured Anaeromassilibacillus sp. | reverse complement strand
TGCGTCTGCAAAAACAAGTGCAGGCAGCTCTCCG
This sequence comes from uncultured Anaeromassilibacillus sp., assembly GCA_945988865.1. Taxonomy (GTDB): domain Bacteria; phylum Bacillota; class Clostridia; order Oscillospirales; family Acutalibacteraceae; genus CAMFTQ01. The sequence goes on along the minus strand of CAMFTQ010000066.1, from coordinate 4,994 downwards.
CCTGTTAAAACGTAGTCGCCTATTGAGATGCACTCGTCAACACAGCTTTCTATTACTCTTTCGTCAACGCCCTCGTAATGACCGCACAAAATACAGACGTTATTATGCTCTTTTGCCGTAGTCTTTATCAGTTGCTGATTTAACACTCTGCCCTGCGGCGTCATATAGATTACATACGGCTTTTCACCTATCTGCTTTGCTATATCCTCAATACACAGCGCAATCGGCTCTGCCATCATAACCATTCCCATTCCGCCGCCGTAGGGTGCGTCATCTACCCTTTTGTGCTTGTCAAATGCGTAATCACGAAGCTGGTGACACACAATTTCAATCGCACCGCTTTTTTGCGCCCTGCCGATTATGCTTTCATTCATAACAGCCTGACACATTTCGGGGAAAAGCGTAATAATATCAATCCTCATCGTCAAAAATACCTTTCATCGGTTTAATAAGCACACAGCCGTTTTCGGGATCTGTCTGCTTTACAACATCGTCAATAACAGGGATATAATAGCTTTTGCCGTCTTTACCCTTTACCTCGTAAACATCGTTTGCACCTGTTTTTAATACGTCAGTCACAGTGCCGTAGCTTTCTTTTGTGTCAGCGTCAAGCACTTCAAGACCGATAATATCCTGAACAAAGAAAACGTCCTTGTCAAGCGTTATATCATCTCTGTTCATATAAAGGATTTTACCCCTGTATAAATCTGCCTGCTGTGGGTCGTCTATCCCCTCTGCCTTTACAAGCGCAACATTTTTGTGCGGTCGGCTTTTAACGCTCAGCTTTTGCTCGCCGTTTTTTAAATACAGCGTGTCAAACTGACAAAAAAACTGTAGGCTGTCGCACCAGGGTGTTACCCTCATTTCGCCCTTTATTCCGTGAGTTCCGACAATTTTTCCTATTTCAAGATATTTTTTAAGCATAAATTCCTCCGTTTATCACTGTGCAAGCGTTTTCTGAATTGCAGTCACATCTGCAACGTCAACCCTTGAGCTTCTGTTAAAATCAGCGCAAAGCATCTGTTTTTCTGAAAATACTACTCTGTCGGCAAGCATATACTGAATGAGCGTTGCATCTGTTATGCTTAATCTGCCGTCTGAATTTGTATCGCCGTAAAGAATATTATTTGTATTTTGCTCATCTGTACTCGGTTCAAACTCTGTTGTGGGTTCTGTTTCTTCTGTTGTTTCTGTTGCAGATTCTGTGGTCGGCTGTGTTGTTGGCTCTGTGGGTTCGCCTGAAATTTTCTCTGCAAAGTCAAGAACACACCAGCCTGTAAAGCCATTGTACTGCGTTTTGCCCCACGTATATCCCTGTGAAGCTGTCGTTTCTGTCACCGTTATAATAACATTTTTCGGTATTGCTGTGAGCTTTTCTCCGTCTGTTGACGGCTTGTCCCTTAGATTCACACCGTTTGTCGATGTAATAATATACTGCTTTTCTGTTTCTTCTGTCGGCGGCTCTATATCACCGCTTTCAAACTCGCCTATGTATATATAGCCTTGAAAGGTCCAGTTGTCCTGTCCGGGATTTTTGTCGCTTAGCTTTGCCGTAGTCAGATAAAAATTCTTGTAGCCGTAGCCGGAGTTTGAAAAGGTAATTTCATCATCGGTAATTTTTTCTACAACGGCTACATGACCGCCACCGTCATAGCTCCAGCAGGCGACAGCGCCGAGCTTTGGTGTTGTACCTGTTTTATAAGCTTTACTTATCTCATTATCCGTAAACCATCTTTCTGCCGAATTCCAGCTAAGCCTGGGTTCCTCGCCTAAAATTTCATACGCTCTGCCATAGGCATAGGCTGTGCAATTCGGCATCGGATAGCCGTATTTATAAAAAACATTCATATCGCTGTAGTAATATTCATTGTCGCTTTCAGGTGCTGTCAAACGAGGAGTAAAGCTCGACTGAGCCGTGACGGCTGAGGCGATTGCTACGGCTGACAATGTAAAAAGCGCAAATGTAACAAAGAATATAAGTAAGACGTTTATTCTGCGTGATACTCTTTTAATCGAAATGCCCATAGCTTTTTACTCCTTTCAACACATTACATAAGATAATTTTAACATATAAGCCTTGCAAAATAAAGTCTTTAAAACAAATTCCCACAATTTTTTACTTCGATTTATTGTCAACCTACTTACAAAATATAAGTTGACAATACCTTTTCACAGTGATAAACTTACTACAGTATTTAATAAAATGGAGGATTTTTCTTTGAAAACTAAAATAAAAACCTATGAACTTATTTTGTGTGCGCTGTTTACGGCGCTTATTGCGGTGGGCGCATTCATCAGATTTGACCTATTTTCTGTACCGTTTACACTTCAGTTCCTTTTCACAACGCTTGCAGGACTTTTGCTCGGTGCTAAATTGGGAGCAATAAGCGTATGTGTATATATTGCTGTCGGTCTGCTTGGAATTCCCGTTTTTACGGCAGGCGGTGGCATAGGCTACATATTCAATCCGAATTTCGGCTACATAATCGGCTTTGCTGTCGGCACGTTTGCAACAGGCGCTATAGCCAACAAAACAGCTTCACCGTCTTATTTAAGACTTCTTGCGGCAAATTTTATCGGTCTGCTTATTGTATATCTTGCCGGAATGGTATATTATTATATCATTTGCAATTATGTAATTAACACACCACACGACGTTATGTGGATTCTGGTGTACTGCTGTCTTTTACCCTTGCCGGGAGATATTCTGATATGTATATTCTCGGCAGTTTTATGCAAACGCCTGATACCTATATTAAATAAACAAAGAAAAACGGAGCTGATATAAATGGACACAATGATTATTGAAAAGCTGAAAAACAAGGTTAAAAGCGGTGAGCTTATCGACAAAGCAGAGGCTTTAAGCCTTATTGACGCACCTCTTGAGCCTCTTTGCAAGGCTGCAAATGAAATCAGAGAGCATTTTTGCAAAAATGACTTTGACATCTGCACCATAGTAAACGCAAAAAGCGGCAGATGCTCAGAGGACTGCAAGTACTGCGCACAATCTGCAAGATACTGCACAGGAGCAGAGGAATATCCGCTGATTAGTACAGACGAAATTTTAAAGCTTGCAAAATATAACGATGAACGAGGAGTGCTCAGGTACTCAATAGTAACCTCAGGCAAAAAGCTAAACGACAAAGAGGTTGACGCACTGTGCGAAACAATAAGAGTGTTAAACCAAGAAACAAGCGTTTCTGTCTGTGCGTCACTCGGACTTTTAAGCTATGAGCAGTTTAAAAAACTTAAAGATGCAGGACTTAAAAGAGTACATAACAACCTTGAAACATCAAGAAACAACTTTAAAAACGTATGCACAACTCACACGTATGATGATAAAATTGAGTCAATAAAAAATGCACAGAAGGCAGGACTTGAGGTGTGCAGCGGCGGAATTATGGGACTTGGCGAAACAATGGAGGACAGAATTGATATGGTACTTGACATTCGCTCATTAGGTGTTCGCTCAATTCCTGTCAATATGCTCAATGCAATAAAGGGTACTCCCTACGAAAACAACAAAAGACTTACAAATGACGATATGTGTCGAATAGTCGCAATTTTTAGATTTATCATTCCAAACGGCGCTATCCGACTTGCAGGTGGCAGAGGACTTCTCCCTGACAAAGGCAAAGCCTGCTTTACATCGGGCGCAAATGCGGCTATATCGGGCGATATGCTGACAACCTCGGGCATTACTATTGAAAACGATATGAAAATGCTTGAAAACCTGTCATACAAGGCGGCGATGATAAATGGGTAAGGGACTTTTCATAACGGCAACAGGAACAGACATTGGCAAAACATACATAACAGCACTTCTTGCAAAGCATTTAAGAGATAACGGCTTTGACTGCGGTTATTACAAGGCGGCTTTAAGCGGAGCAGTTGAAACCGAAAACGGACTTATCCCCGGCGACGCACAGCTTGTAAAGGAAACAGCAGGACTTACCGACAGTCTTGACAGTATGGTTTCTTACGTATATAAAAACGCATATTCACCGCACCTTGCCGCACAGCTTGAGGACAACCCTCTTGAAATGACCGTTGTCAAAAGTGATTATGAAAAAGCCTGTGAAAAGCACGATTTTGTCCTTATGGAGGGCAGCGGCGGTATTGTCTGCCCTATCCGCTATGACGAGAAGTGCAAAATATTTTTAGAGGATATTATAAAGGCTCTGTCACTTCCGACTATTATTGTGGCAGACGCAGGACTCGGCACTATCAATTCTGTAGTATTAACAGTCGAATATATGAAAAACAGAAATATACCTGTTAAGGGAATTATCTTGAACAACTACAACCCGAATAGCGAAATACATAATGACAACGTAAAAATGGTGCAGAAAATTACAAGCATCCCTGTTTTATCGCTCGTCAAAAACGGCGATAAGGATATTGATATTGACACAAAGCTGTTTACTTCATTTTTCATATAAAGGACGTGTAACAAATGACGCTTGAAGAAAAGGACTTAAAATATATATGGCATCCCTGTTCACAGATGAAGGACTATGAACAGCTGCCGCCCATTGTAATTGAAAAGGGCAAGGGCGTGTACCTTTACGACAAAAACGGCAAGGAATATATCGACATAGTAAGCTCTTGGTGGTGCAACCTTTTAGGGCATTGTAACCCAAAGATTAACGAGGGTATCAAAAATCAGCTTGACAGTCTTGAACACGTTATCTTTGCAAACTTCACTCACGAGCCGGCAATCAAGCTGTGTGAGGAGCTTATCAAAATTATTCCGAAGGGTCTTACAAAGTTTAATTTTTCAGACAACGGCTCGGCTTCTGTAGAGTGCGCCTTAAAAATGGCTTTTCAGTACCAGTACCAGACAGGGCATCAGGACAAAAAGCGTTTTATGTGTCTGACAGACGGCTATCACGGTGAAACTATCGGTGCACTGTCGGTAGGCACAATGGATTTATATGCTAAAATCTACAAGCCTATGCTTATGGATACTATCCGCATAGAGTCGCCCGACT
>CAMFTQ010000065.1 GCA_945988865.1 uncultured Anaeromassilibacillus sp. | reverse complement strand
TATATCGAAAGAAAGGATTGACAAAAATGGCAAAAATTCAGATGAAAACACCTCTTGTAGAGATGGACGGCGACGAAATGACCAGAGTTATCTGGCAGATGATAAAGGATATTTTGCTTACTCCTTATATTGATTTGAACACAGAGTACTACGATCTGGGTCTTGTTCATAGAAACGAAACAGATGATCAGGTAACAATCGACAGTGCAAACGCTACTAAGAAATACGGTGTAGCCGTAAAGTGTGCAACTATCACACCAAACGCCGCACGTATGCCTGAATATAACCTTAAGGAAATGTGGAAGTCACCGAACGGCACAATCCGTGCTATGCTTGACGGCACTGTTTTCCGCTCCCCTATTCTTGTAAAGGGCATTACTCCGTATATTCCTACTTGGACTGCTCCTATCACAATCGCTCGTCACGCTTACGGTGATGTTTACAAAAACACAGAAATGAGAGTTGAAAAAGGCTCAAAGGCTGAGCTTTGCGTAACTAAGGCTGACGGCAGTGAGGAAAGAGCGCTTATCCACGATTTCAAGTCAGACGGTATTATTCAGGGACTTCACAACCTTGACGAGAGCATCGGCTCGTTTGCAAGAGCCTGCTTTAACTATGCACTTGACTTAAAGCAGGATTTGTGGTTCTCGACAAAAGACACAATCAGCAAAAAGTACGACCACAGATTTAAAGATATTTTCGCAGAAATATACGAAAATGAGTATAAAGAGAAGTTTGAAGCACAGGGCATTGAATACTTCTACACACTGATTGATGACGCTGTTGCACGTGTTATCCGCAGTAACGGTGGCTACATCTGGGCTTGCAAAAACTATGACGGTGACGTTATGAGCGATATGATAGCTACAGCTTTCGGTTCACTTGCTATGATGACAAGCGTTCTTGTTTCTCCTGACGGTATTTACGAGTACGAGGCTGCACACGGCACAGTTCAGCGTCACTACTACAAGCACCTAAAGGGCGAAGAAACCTCAACAAACTCTGTTGCTACACTTTTCGCTTGGACAGGCGCACTCAGAAAAAGAGGCGAGCTTGATAACACACCTGACCTTGTTGACTTTGCAAATAAGCTTGAAAAGGCTACAATCAAGACGATTGAGGACGGCGTAATGACAGGCGACCTTTACCTTATTTCTAAGCTTGAAAACAAGACAAAGGTAAACACCGAGGACTTTTTACACGCAGTAAACGAAAGACTTGCAGAAATGCTGTAATTATTACAAACCCCTGTGCCAAACAGCACAGGGGTTGTCTGAATTTTTGTTTGGATGTGGTATATTTGGCAAAATCAGAAAACATTTCAATGTCGGTTATAAGAAGACTGCCGAGATATTACCGTTTTTTGTCGTATCTTGACAATCAGGAAACACAACGGATTTCATCAAAAAAGCTCGCTGACATTATGAACGTCACAGCTTCACAGGTAAGGCAGGATTTAAACTGCTTTGGTGGCTTCGGACAGCAGGGCTACGGCTACAGCGTAAAACAGCTCAAGCTTGAAATCGGCGAGATTTTAGGTCTTAACAGGCAGTTCAAGGCTATAATAATCGGCGCAGGAAATTTGGGAACGGCAGTTGCAAAGCATATGCATTTTGAGGCAAGAGGGTTTGAGCTTGTCGGAATTTTTGACAAAAACCCGGACCTTGCAGGGCAGATTCTGCGTGGAATAGAAATAAGACCCGATGAAGAAATAGAAAGCTTTTGCGACAGCCACACAATAGACGCCGCAATTCTGTGTATGCCAAGAAACGGTGTGGAGCTTGTTATAGAACGACTTTACAGCAAGGGAATTAAAAGCTACTGGAATTTCAGTCATTACGATATAGCAAGCGAGTACAAGGACACAATAGTTGAAAATGTGCATATGAGCGACAGCTTAATGACCTTGTGCTACAGAATGAATCAGAGATAAATAAGCTCGGTGATTACAGATTGACATTTGTAATCACCGAGCATTCTTTATTTATATAGTCCCATTTCTTTCATTGTATTCTGATAGTAGTTTTTTTCATCCTCGTCAACATATCTAAGACTTAGCCTTGCTTTGCCGATTGCATTATTTCTGTCCTGAATCAGACGTTGAATCCAGCGGTAAACCCACGAAAAAGGATACAGAAACGGCAGTTTTTTTACAATGGGATATATCATTGTCATTTTTTTGTACGGAGGAAAAATATTTTTCAGAAAAAATGTAACTCCGTTTGATTTTTTGTTTTTTTCCTTAGACTTATTCATATCCTGCAACGATTGTGAAAGCATAGACACATCAAACCTGCCGTATGCACCGCTTAAAAGCACAAACTGACCTATATTGTCAAGTTCTGTAACTACGTTATCAGCTGAAAACCACTCAAACGAAAGCGTTTTAATACACTCTTCAAAATCAGACAGCTCTGCTTCTTTCAAGCGAGCCTTGACATACTCCCAATCGAGCTTTTCGCCGAACGCCTTGATGAAAACGTAAAAATCCATTATCATCTTAATTCCAATGCCGCCGTTAATACAATGACCTGCCGTGTGATACACCATATAGATATAAGCATCCTCGTCAGTCATTTTGTACGAACAGCCAAAGCCGTTTCTGATAACTGCTCTGTCAAATACTTTTTCAAGGTAGTCGTTGGCAATAGTTTTATCAACAAGGCTTGAGTGCATTTCCAAATAATAATACGGTGCAATTAAGTAAGAAAAGGTTGTGTCGTATTCGTTAGTAACCGTCATTTTATGATTAGCTGTCAGGATTTTTTTGACTGACGGATAATCCGAAATATCGAACAGAATATCAATATCGCTCATTGCCCTCATATCAGGAGAGGGGTAATTCTTTTTAAGAAAATAGCCTTTTAACGGCATATTTTTTATATGATTTTTCTCAAAATCGTCAATAATTTTGTCTGTGTAGTACTGTTGATTTGACTCCTTTACAACCGAAGCGGAATGACAACGGAACAGCTCGTGCAATATTTTTGTCGGGATACCATCTTTTTGCTCTTCAGAGAAGGAGCAAACAGCATAATAGAGCAAATTTTCGACAGAGTGTTTTTTAGAAATCGTCAGAACAGCCCACCAATCTGCATTTTTGTCAAATACAGCCGTTTTTCCGTTGAGAACAGACGCTATCAGATTTAATAAATAAACAAAGCTGTCCTGTGTATTTTTATCTGCTGATTTATTCATATCAAGCTCCCCCTCTGCAAATCAGGGATTTGATAAAGGATTTAAAGGGCGAGAGAATACTTCTTCTGATAAGGTGGTAAAAACACCAAAGACGGCAATACAACTTGTAGGAAAGATCATTTGTAGAATGTTTTTTGCCCTTATGTGTAAACTCTGTTACAACAGCTAAAACATCATTATATGTTATGCCGTACTCCATAGCTGTCTGGTTATCTCCGCTGATTACATATGTACCGTCAGAAAGTACCTTGTGTATTCTGTGAACAACAAAGCGACCTGTTGCTTTTCTTTCATATAGCGGCAGGTCATATTTTTTCAGTTTTTCAGGTTTTTTAGAAAGTGTAACAACGTCCCTGTTATCACAAAGCATCGGGAGCATACTTGTTCCACGTGCCGTAAGAGTTGCTGTGCCGCCGCTTTTTGTCTTTTCAACAATTATCGGTGCAAGCTCAGACATATCTACAATTTTAATCAATCAAACCAGCGTCCTTTAGCTTAGCTATAAATGCGTTAATATCTTTTTTTGCTAAATCCTCTGTAACGTTATATTCAGCAAGAAGTCTTCGCAATAATTCTTCTTCAGAAATATCATTTTCGAGCTGTTTCCAGAGAAACGCACCTGTTTCGTTTAGTGTTATCATTCCGTTGAAGTCAACAGAGGTTTTTCCGACAGGCACTACCACCGTACCGCCTGCGATTTCTCTTAATAAAAATCCTTCCTTTATTTTCATAAATATTACTCCTGTGTTACTATGGTTTTTTCGGCAAGTATTGCCGAGTCTTCGTTTTTATTGCACCTCAGCCTATAAATCGGAATTGAAGCCGTCAATACGTCTATCATATCAAGAAGTGCGGTGTATGTACTTATATCAAGGTTAAAATGCTTTGTCTGCTCAATAAATAGCGGAATTGCGCTAAACGGCTGTATCCTCTCAATTTGATTTTGCTGCGCTCTTTCAAGAAAAACAACTGCGCCAATCGGTGCAGAGATATTTATATTTATGTTAGTTCCGCCGGCAAAGGGAGTACCGCAGGCAAAGGGTATGCCGTCTGTAAATCTGACAAGGGGCATATCATCATTTATGATTTTGACATAATCCTTGCCGAAAACAGATTGCCACAAGCGGGTATGAGTAGATTTGCCTGTTTGTGACGGCGCAGAAAAAAGGTATGCTTTGCCTTTATACAAAATGCAGGAGGAATGGAGCAGAAAGCCTCCGAAATTTATAATTTTTTTGTAAAAAGCAGAAGCAAGAAAGATATGCTCGACAATATCAGGGGTTAGGTGGCTGTTTTTTTCTGTTTCTTTTTTAAGAAAGCTCTCCCCTACCCTGACATCAAAAAGCGGTTCAGAATTGCCGTTATCAATATAAGGTCTGCACAGGTTGTTTGTAAAGTCAAAACGGCTGTGAATATTCACACAAAAGCCGCCAATGTTGCATTTTAACACATTATCACCTTATATATTATACAATGTTACAGTAAAAAAAGCAAATAAAAAGGGGCGGTTTTGCCCCTTTTTGTAATTATTAAGGTAATTTGCTGTTCGGAATTTTATTTCCGACATTAGGTACTTCGTAATTTGCGGCAAAACGCTGGATATCGGTAACATCTACGATATTAACCTTGCCGTCAAGGTTTACGTCTGCACAAACTGAAAGCACGTCAGACAATGTAATGATACCTGCAACAGAACGCTGAATTTCTGTAGCGTCCTTGACATTCACCTTGCCGTCACCGTTTGCATCGCCGTAAATTAAGTCGGACAGCTCGTCATCGGTGCTCGGCTCTGTAGTGCCTGTTGTTGGCTCTGTCGCACCGGTTGACGGCTCTGT
>CAMFTQ010000064.1 GCA_945988865.1 uncultured Anaeromassilibacillus sp. | reverse complement strand
CTGTGATAAGCGGTAAACTTTTACTAAAGTTTTCAGAAATATTATAATCCCAGTTATTTTTATCAAACGATACCTGCAATCCCTCAGTCTTTTTGCTCGAAACGTTTAATCCGTCTGCTAAAGCCGTATTACTTTGCGTAAACCACGCAACAGTCAAAACAAATACGCCGACGGCAAGAACAAAGAAAAGTATTAAAAGTTTTACAAGCATATTTTTACTTTTATGCATAACTAATACTCCTTTTCAAGAACCTCATCAGCGTACTTATATAGATATATTATATCACTTTTCGTCCTCAAAATCAACAATACCGTTGCGGATTTTTTTCTTAATTTTGTTGACTTTGTCCTTGTATTTTCTCTCGGCTTCTTTAAGATTTCTCTTAGCCGACTCTCTTTCTGCTTTTAGCTTTGCGTTGTACTCCTCGTTTAAGCGCTTTTGCATTTTTGCAAGCTTTGCGTTGAAGATTTTTTCTTCTGTTTCAAAAGCCTTGTCTTTGTCTTTTTCAGCTCGCTTAACCTTTGATTCGTACATTCTTTGCTGAGCTTCAAGCTCTTTTTTGAACCTTGCCTGCATTGCGTTTCGCTCTTTTTCAAATGCAAGTCTAAGCTCTGACATATCCTTCTCGAATTTCTGATTTGCTCTGGAAATTGCGTTTTCGCTTTCTGTCTGAGCTGACGTAATCTTTGCGAGGCAATCGTGCTTTATGCTGTCTATCTTTCTGTTGCAGTCCTCGTGAATATCGGCAATCTTTTCTTCGTATTTCGAGTTGTTTGCTTTAATTCTGTCCTCACATTCAGATTTTACAATAGATATCTTGCGTTCGCACTCTGCTTTTTGCTTTTCAAGGTCGGTCTTGTGAGCCAGCTTTTCAGCCGCAAGATCGTTTTCTATCTGTTCCTTCTGAACATTTAAAACTCTGATTGTTTCTTTGTTTCTGATTAACTCGGCACTCTGTCTGCCAACCGTCTGCTCAAGCTCGGTAATTCTTGCCTTATTCTTTTCAATAGTAGCCTTAAGCTCTGCAACTTCCGCTTTAAGCTCGGCAATCTGCATCTCCTGATGCTCGATTCTTGCTTTGAGTGCCTTGTTTTCTTCGGTGAGGTCTGCAACCTTAATTTCAAGCTCTGCCTTTGCCTTTTCAAGGTAATCAACTCTTTCTCGAAGCTGTGCAACCTCTTTTTCAAGCTCTTCAATATATGCTTTCTGCTTTTCGATAATAGCTTCTTGTTCTTTGATTTTTTCTTCAGCCTTGAGGAGCTTTGTTTTGGTTTCATTAAGCTCTTCTTCAAGCTGTGCAACTCTGTCCTGAAGTGCAGAAACCTGTCCTTTTAATACGAGGTTCTTCTGAATTTCCTGATCAAGCTGCATTTTCAGCGTGTTGACATTTGCTGTCAGCTCTGAAATTTTCTGCTCACGTTCTCTTATTTCCTTTAAACGCAGCTCCATTTCTTCTTTACGAACAGCGGCAATCTGTGCTTCAAGCACCTTTCGTCTGTCCTCTTCGGGTCGTCTGCGTTCTTTTTCAAGGCGGGCATTTTCTTCCTGATACTTGTCTTCAAGAAGATTGCGCAAGCCGGAGTTTGTGCTGATTGTCATCATAAAATGCTCAAAGCCCATAGCCATATACATATCGCTTTGGACCTGCTGCGGCATTTTACCGGTGTACTCTTCGCCTACAATCTCAAAGCCCGGCTTTTTGTAGGTTTCGAGGAAGTTCCACAGCTCGACAGCCTTTTTAAAGTTGGGGTTCTTTTTCAAAAGGTTGGTCTGAGTAAGCGGAGAACGCACAGGGGGAGTTTTTGCAAGGTCCTTCATAAGAGGAGTTGCAAGCATATCGTTAAAGGCACGTCTTACACGTCTTACACGGTCGAAGTCCGATAGTGAATCTACTTCTTCAACATCAAGATCCTCTGCCTTTTCCTCGTGCGTCTGCGTTGTATAGTTAATTGTAAACTCAACCTTTTGATCGTGAAGGTCAAGCTCACGTTTCATTTCAATTTTATTAAAGGAGTCTGTAGGAGCGTTTTTGAGGTTTGTGTACTTATGGTTAATGAACATCAAAGCCTTGTTGATAAGAGTAATCAGCACTCTGTTTTCGTAAATGTCAAAGCTTTCCTCACGCTCTATGTTAAGAATTTTGTTGGGCGTTACCCTGTCGCCCTCTACCTTATCTATAAAGTTTGTGTGCTGTGCCAGATGCTTTACAGAGTCGGGGGTGATTCTTTTAGCCTTGTCAACACGCACTACGTTTTCAACCTGCATAATGAAACGGCGCTGCTCGTCTATAGCCTTCTGGATATATGGCAGAGCCTCTTCCATAGCAACAACCCAGTCCATATCAATTACTTTTTCATTTGTTTTACCGATAAGCTCGTCATTACCTTTATCGGCGTCAGTCATAGTCTGGGTAAGGTAATTGTGGGTAAAATCAGTTGCAAGAATGTCCTGCATATATTTATAAGCACGGTAATATTTGCTGTAGTCTGTCATAAATTCTACCCACCTCTGGAATATAATATTGATTACTTATATATAGGCTCCCCTTAGGAAGGGGAGCTGTCGGCTTCGCCGACTGAGGGGATTGCCCTGTGTCTTTACTCAGGCTTTGTTCGTTAGTTGGGTTTTGTTCATTACCCACAACCCCTCCGGCACTTCGTGCCACCTCCCCTTACACAGGGGAGGCTTTTAATATGGTGCGGCATAATGCCGCACCATATTATAAAACTTATACAAGCTTCTTGAGCATAAGTACATAGCTCTTACATTCCTGCATATTCTCTTTGCCGAAAAGCTCGTCGAGATATGCCACCAAGCCGTCGATTTCATCACGGATGTATGAAAGGTTCAAAGATTCAAACTTTCTGAATACCTTACGTGCAAGAACGTAGTCAAGACCGTCGATTTCAGTACCGCCGCATCCAACATAGGCAGGAACGTAGTCACGCAACTGCTTTACAATACGGTTACCGAAAGCTATACGGAAGTGTGCAATTACATAGTCATCAAGCAGGTTGAGCTTTTTCATCAGCTCCTGAGAAACCTGATTGTTAGCCTTAGCATCATTTAAGAGGTTTTCAAAGTGCTTGTAATTGATATAAATTGAGTCGGTCTGCGGTGCTTCGAATGGAACACCCTTAGTATCAATGTTAATCGGCATAGCACGGTCATAAACCTTATCGGTAATAGCAAAGGTCGAGTCGTCGTTGTTAGCTGTGCCTATGTACCACATATTAGGCGGAACAGTGAGCTGTCCGTTGTGGATATGCTTCGGGTCGCTTTCCCATACATTTGGAACGATATCGACAACCCACTCGCTTCTTGACGGCATTTCGAGGATAGAAAGCATTTCAGCGAAGTAATACTCAACACGAGCGATGTTCATTTCATCGAGGATAACCGCATAGATGTTTTCGTTGTAGGAAGCTTCGTACATAGCTCTTAAAAGCTCTGTTTCGTTGTAGCGTTTTGTAAATTCGTTGAAGTAGCCGAAAAGCTCTGAACGGTCACGCCAAGACGGCTGAACAGAAGCGATAACTGCGTCATTATTTACAAATTTACCGAAAGCGTACGGAAGCGACGTTTTACCGGTACCGGAAATACCCTGTAGGATAACCAGTCGGGTTGAAGCAAAGGCTGCAATAAACAGTCTGATGATTTTGATATCGTAGTAAAGACCGAGCTTTGAGCAGGCGAAAAGTCTGAAACGGTCGCAAAACTCGGGGAGTGTGATTTCGTTGTCGTAAACAGGCGGAACGTAGTCTGCCCAGATTTTGTCGATTTCGTCGAGCTTGTAGAAGCGGATATCGCCTGTGTCCTCTTTTTCTTTGTTGAGAGCCTCCATCTCGTCACCTGTAAGCTCAGAGATTTCGTTCGGATTAAGACCAATCTGAGATATTTTCATAGAAAGGATTTTGTCCTTTTCAAGGTTTAAACGCATAACCTCTTTGTTGAGAGCATTTACCTCGTTTACAAGGTCGTTGGTGTCTTTAACCTTTTTGCGGAAACGGACATACTTTTTTAAGGACATTACAACGAGAAAGACTATTAGCGCAAGAACTGCGGCAAGAGCTAATATTGCGATTATTGCAACAACCCAAGCCAAACCGCCAAGCTCTGTTGTGTAGTTGTCGATAATTTTACCGTATTCGCCAAAGTTAAAGGCGGCAACTACACCCTTGCCGAAAGCGACAATGATTGACCATATTGCGCCAAAAAACTGGCCTAAAAATTCATATAAAAAACCAAATACAGTGTCCACGTTAATTTCTCCTTTTAATGTGCTTAAAAAGGTGTGTTCTGATAGGCTTTCTTACGTGAAGAAAGCTGTCGGCTTTGCCGACTGAGTGATTATTCTGCACAGCGAATAAATCTTTTCTGCACTGCTGACATACAGAAAAGATTTATATAACATATAATTATTCCTCTGTGTCCTGTGTGTTATCTTCGCTGTTTGTATTTTGCTGTGTGGCTTTGCCTTGCTGTTTCAGATAGCTTTCTACAGCCGCCTTCATCTCTTCTTCGCTTAGTCCGCCTGTCGCCTGTGCCTGAACAGCTGCGGCGGCTGCCGTTGCCTCCTCTATCGCCTTTTCACGGTTATAGGCAACAAGATTGCGAACGAAACGTACCGCTTCATATAAGAAGAATATAATCATCGGCAGAAGTACTGCAAAGAAAAAGCCGTTTTGTGATTTTATGAAGTCAAACACAACGCCCCAGCCTTTAAGACAGTTACCTGTATATACTGCGTAAATGCTCTCACGCAGAACAGGATCTTCGTCAAGGTCAGGGTTGTTGTCACCCTTTGTACGATAAAGGGTGACGCCCTGTTCTTCTTCTATTTTTGTAATTCTGTGCGTGTTTTTAGCGTTTTCGCCCTCAATAACCGTTTCAAAGGTTATTATGTCGCCGACTTTAAGCTCGGTATTTTCATCAATCATTTTGCTGATGATGAGGTCGCCCTGTTCAAAGGCAGGTACCATTGAATTTGACTGAACGCTTATAGGTGCATAGCCCAAGATGTGAGAAATCCCCGAATCCTTTGACGTGAGC
>CAMFTQ010000063.1 GCA_945988865.1 uncultured Anaeromassilibacillus sp. | reverse complement strand
GTCACAAGTGCTAAGAACAAACGCTCAACGCCGAGTGACGGCTCGATAACGTATGGAACGTATCTTTCGTTAGTTTCGGGATCAAAGTAATCAAGGCTCTTGCCGCTTGTCTTGATGTGCTGTGTGAGGTCGTAGTCGGTTCTGTCGGCAACGCCCCAAAGCTCGCCCCAGCCGAAGGGGAAGAGGTACTCGAAGTCTGTTGTAGCCTTTGAGTAGAAGCAAAGCTCATCTGCCGAATGGTCACGCAGACGCAGATTTTCTTCCTTGATATTGAGCGAATACAGCCAATCACGGCAGAAGGCTCTCCAATAATCGAACCACTCAAGATCAGTACCCGGCTTGCAGAAAAACTCAAGCTCCATCTGCTCAAACTCTCTTACTCTGAAAATAAAGTTGCCCGGTGTAATTTCGTTTCTGAATGACTTACCGATCTGAGCTACGCCGAAGGGTACCTTTTTTCTTGATGTTCTCTGAACATTTGCAAAGTTTACGAAAATACCCTGCGCAGTTTCGGGACGCAGATAAATTTCGCTCTTGCTGTCCTCTGTAACGCCCTGAAAAGTCTTGAACATAAGGTTAAACTGTCTTATGTCTGTAAAGTTTGACTTACCGCAGTTCGGGCAAACGATGTTATGCTCTGCTATGTAGTCAGTCATCTGCTGATTTGTCCAGCCTGCCACGTTTGTACCGTCAAAATCCTCAATAAGATTGTCGGCACGATGACGTGTTTTGCACTCCTTGCAATCCATAAGCGGGTCAGAAAATCCGCCTAAGTGACCCGAAGCAACCCATGTCTGCGGATTCATAAGAATTGCAGAGTCAAGTCCTACGTTGTATTTATTCTCTTGAACAAACTTTTTGAGCCACGCTTTTTTAATGTTGTTTTTAAGCTCCATACCTAACGGGCCGTAGTCCCAGGTGTTTGCAAGTCCGCCGTAAATTTCAGAGCCTGCGTAAACAAAGCCTCTGTTTTTGCACAGCGCAACAATTTTTTCCATAGTCTTTTTGCTGTTTTCCATAAAATATCCTCCGTTGCCGTAGTGTTTTGATTTTGTGAATATAACAAGAAGTACACGATTGTGCTAATTATAATTTTACAATTTTAGATTATTTATGTCAAGTCTAACTGACAAATTATGACAAAATAGTTACAGTTATATACTTTTTACAAAATTACATCAAAATTACTTTGAAATTTATGTAACAAGAAATAACAAAATATTAAGAAATTGCTTGAAATTTACATTTTGTTGATGTATAATTGACACTGTCGAAGTTTTCATTCGGCAAATAAATTATATTTTTAGGAGGAAATAGAAATGTTCCAGAAAAGCAAAAAAGCTTTATCTTTGGCAGTAGTAATTGCAATCGTTATGTCAATGTTTGCAGTTGCAGCATTCTCAGCTTCTGCTGCTGAAGACGCAACAGCACCTATTTTAGGTGACGTTAACCTTGACGGCAAAGTTGATGTAACAGACGCTACATTAGTTCAGAAGTATGCAGCTGACCTTGTAGATTTTACAGATGCTCAGTTAGCTGTAGCTGACGTTAACGCTGATAACGATATTGACGTTAAGGACGCAACTCTCATTCAGAAGTTCGTTGCAGATATTCCTGTAGATTATCCGATCGGTCAGCCTGTAAAGGTTTCATCTGACGATCAGGTTTCATCTGACGATCAGGTATCATCTGACGATCAGGTTTCATCAGACGATCAGCCGGAAGAGCCTACAACAGCTCCTGTAGAGCCAACAGAGCCTGCAACAGATGCTACAGAGCCTTCAACAGAGGCTACAACAGAGGCTACAGAGCCTGTAAACACAAAGACAATCTACTTTGACAACAGCAAAACACAGTGGGATGTAGTTGCTCTTTATCAGTGGAGCAAGGGTACAACTGTAATCGCTTTAAGCCCTGTAGAGGGTACTGACAACATCTTCTCAGCTACAATCGACGCTGACATCACAGCAGGTCTGTTCAAGAACGTTGACAGCACATCTCAGTGGGATAAGCAGACAGTTGACGTAAGCGGTCTTAAAGACGGTATGATGTTTGTTCCTGACGATATAAACGAAAAGGGCAAGTGGACAGGTAACTGGGTTAAGTACGGTGAAGAGCCTGCAACAACAGAGCCGGTAGAAGATACAACAGTAGAAGATACAACAGCTGAGGATACAACAGAGCCTTCAGAGCCAACAACAGACGCTACACCTGGCGAGGCTACACCTGGCGAGGCTACACCTGGCGAGGCAACACCTGGCGAGGCAACACCTGGCGAGGCTACACCTGATGAGGCTACATCTGATGAGGCTACACCTGACGAGCCTGTAGTTAACTACTACCTCGCAGGTTATATCGATGGCGCAGACATAGGTATTAAAGATAAAGAAGAAGTCGTTAACTCTTTGAACAAGGAATTAGTTTTTGTTGACGGCACTATCGAAATCACATTTGACCAGACATCATATGTTTGTGTTGTAAAAGAAGTAAACGGTGAGTACACATACTTCTGGACAGAGGGTTGGTTAGGAAGTGTTACATCGGCTACTCTTACCTCAACTCCAAATAAAAAAGATAAGCTTATGGTTAGCGGTCAAGTAAGTTTTTCAATCGTTGATAACGGTGACGGCACATTAGAAATCACAGTTGCATAATTGAGCTTGAATTTCAAAATCTAAGCAAACTTTTAGGGCGGATTTATCCGCCCTTTTTGTTTTGTTAAAGATTGATTTATTTTCTTAAATCAAATAATAAAATTTTCTTGTAAAAATCAAATCATTTTGTTATAATTCTTTACAGGCTAATAATAAAAAATGAGAATTACGGAGGGTATCAGCTATGGCTAGACCGTTTGACAGTGCAGATGCAAAAAGACTAATCGAAAAACACAGCCGAACGCTTATTGAATTGGCAAATTCCGAGAAATTGACCGATACACTGCGCTGTGATATTATAAAGGCGTTGGACGCACTGGCAGAAAATGAAGTCACAAAGCTGCTAAAGGACATTCCGATAGAAGAGATTAACCGAGATAAAAAAGGATTCAGAGTAAAGCTATTGCAGGATTGCGGGTATCATACTATTGCTGATATTTATGACGTTTCACCACTTACCTTAGAGAGAATTAACGGAATCGGCTACGAGGGTGCTGTTCAAATCAGGCAGTCTGTTGACAATATTATTTCCAATGCGAAAAGCGTTGTTAAAATAAAGCTAAGTGAGGATAATAAATCGACAGAAGCGACAAAGCTGGTGCAGGCTGTTTCTAAATATAAATTTGGTGAAAAGCACTTTGATACAGTACGTCAGCTCCTCAGTGACAATAAGTCTATTATAGAAAAATCAATAAATGATTTAAAGCCGGCAACAGGCGGACTAAAGTGGCTTTTTACCTCCGGTTCAAAAAAGCAGCTTGCTATCGAAGCATATCAGACGCTCAACAATTTAATAAACGGTGAATATTATAAAAAGTCGCAGGAAAGCCTTGATGCAATTAAAAAAATCAACGCAATAACGCCTTACTCTGCTTGGATTGATTTTTCGGAAAACTCAATCCGCTTTTTCAAAATAATAGAGGATATTGCGCCGGGAAGAATCGGATCAGACGATTCTGTTTACGGATTACCGCAGGAGCTTGCAAACGAGGTACAAAACGAGGAATTTTTCTCTGACGGCTTGCTGTGTGACCTTCGCCGTTATCAGGAGTGGGGAGTTAAATACGCATTACATCAGGAGCGAGTGCTGCTCGGTGACGAGATGGGACTTGGCAAAACAATACAGGCAATAGCTACAATGGTATCGCTGTGCAACACAGGTGCTACTCACTTTGTGGTAGTTTGCCCTGCAAGCGTACTGGCAAACTGGTGCCGAGAGATTTCAAAAATGAGCCGTCTTAATGTTACCAAGATTCACGGTCAGGACAGGCAGGCAGCTTTAAGCTCCTGGATAAGCTCAGGCGGTGTTGCTGTAACAACCTTTGAAACTACAGCGCACTTTACGCTTGCCGATGATTTTAAGTATTCTATGCTTGTTGTGGATGAGGCTCACTACATAAAAAATCCCGAAGCGCAAAGAACACAAAATGTTATAAAAATAAGCGAACACGCACAGCGGTTGCTCTTTATGACAGGCACTGCGCTTGAAAATAAGGTTGACGAGATGGTTTCTCTGATAAAAATTCTAAAGCCTGATATAGCGTCAGCTGTTCACGGAATGGAGTTTATGTCATCAGCTCCGCAATTCAGAGAAAAGGTTGCACCTGTTTACTACCGCCGCAGACGTGAGGACGTTCTGACAGAATTACCCGACTTGATTGAAAACAGAGAATGGTGTGAGCTGTCAAAGGATGAGGAAGAGGTGTACGAAAACGCAGTTCTTAATAAAAAGTATGCCGAAGCCAGACGAGTTTCTTGGAATGTCAGCGATATAAAGCAGTCCTCAAAGGCAGAGCGTATGATGGAAATAATTGAAGAAGCGGCAGAAGACGGCAGAAAGGTAATCGTTTTCTCTTTCTTTCTTGATACGATTGAAAAGGTCAGAGCCTTGCTCGGCGATAAGTGCTATGGTCCGATTAACGGTTCTGTTGCACCGCAAAAAAGACAGGAGATTATTGATGAATTTGACAAAGCACCGCAGGGCGCTGTTCTTGCCGCACAGATACAGGCAGGCGGTACGGGACTTAATATTCAGTCGGCAAGCGTTGTAATTTTTTGCGAACCGCAGTTTAAACCGTCTATTGAAAATCAGGCTATCTCAAGAGCCTACAGAATGGGGCAGACACGAAACGTACTTTTGTACCGTCTGCTGTGCGAGGATACTGTTGATGAGAAAATTATTTCTGTATTAGAGAGCAAGCAGGCGATATTTGACGCCTTTGCAGATACGTCGGTAGCGGCAGACGAGAGTATGGAGCTTGATGACAGCACATTCGGAGATATTATTAAAGAAGAAATTGACCGCATCAATGCAAAGCGCAGTAATACAGTGTGATTTTGTGCAACAAAATTTGGTTGTTTTTCAAAAGTTTGGGTTGCGTGTCGGCTTCCCTTATCAAATGAAGGGTTCCTCTATGTAGGCTCCCC
>CAMFTQ010000062.1 GCA_945988865.1 uncultured Anaeromassilibacillus sp. | reverse complement strand
GATGCAACAGAAATTCAGAGAAAGCTTGCAGGCTATGAGCTTAATTGGTAAGAAGGGAGATAAGTAATGAGAAGAGTTAAAAAATACACTGCTCTGTTTTTGGCACTGATGATGTTAATCACATCTTCGGTGTTTGCAGCAGGTGCAAATGCGGCGTCTGTTGATACAGCAGAAACGGGAGCAGGCTCAATCACAATTCACTACTATAGCGAAAAGGCTAACCCTTATGTATATTATTGGAACAGTCTTCCGCAGAATATTACTGTAGAGTACCCCGGCAAGGCTATGACAGCAGACTCAAAGCAGGGTGCAAATTGGTACACATATACATTCCCAAATGTAACAAAAATCAACTTGCTCTTTACAGACGCTAACGGCAATCAGGTAACAGGTAAAGAGCTTACAAGACAGGCAGCAGGCGAGTACTGGTACAAGAACAACAGATGGACAAGCCAGCACCCCGATACAATCGTCGGCAGTACAGGCGGCGATATGCGTGAGGATTCAATCTATTTTGTAATCACAACACGCTTTTATGACGGCGATACAGGCAACAACGTTCACTGCTGGGACGACGGCAGTGCAGGCAACCCTGACACAGACCCTGCATGGCGTGGCGACTTTGCCGGCCTTATCGAAAGACTTGACTACATCAAGGCTTTAGGTTTCAGCGCAATCTGGATTACCCCTGTAGTTACTAACGCATCAGGCTATGACTACCACGGCTACCACGCTATGGACTTCTCAACAGTTGACGTACGTTATGAAAGTGCAGGAGCAACATTTCAGGATTTAATCGACGCTGCTCACGAAAAGGGTATGAAGATTATCCAAGACATGGTAATTAACCACTCCGGTAACTTCGGTGAGGCTACACTCGCTCCGATGTTCGAAAAGGTGTACAGCGATGTAAAGGATTTAGAAAGCATCGACAGTATGAAGCTTATTCCTGACAGCAAGCTTGCACAGAAGTATCCTGATTATTTTAGCCTTGAACCCGGTTATCAGTATCAGGCAAGACTTGCAATTATGAAAGAGGATGTAAACGACACAACGTTTAATTACCATCACTTCAAGGATCTTTCATGGGAAAGTCCTACAGTTCAGACAGGACAGATCGCAGGCGACTGTGTTGATATCAATACAGAAAGCAAATTTGTTGCAGATTATCTCAACGAGTGCTATACAAACTATATAGGTATGGGCGTTGACGGCTTCCGTATGGATACCGAAAAGCACGTCAACAGACTTTCTCTTAACGAGTGGTACTTCCCCGAGTGGTTAAAGGCAGGCGGCGAGGACTTCTTAATCTTCGGTGAGGTTTGCACACGTGTAAGTGAATTCTGGAACCATGGTATTCCGTCAATTTCTGCACCGTTCTACACTTGGGCAGAAACAGAGAGCAAATACAAGAACTGCTTCGGCAGCGACTGGTATGCAAACTATCAGCTTACACAATCTCATTATCATGATTATGGAAGCACATCTAACGCTCCTACAAGCGATAACGCATTCTTAAAGGGCAACGATTACCACACACCTGATTACAGCAAATCAAACGGCACAAGCGTAATCGACTTCCCGATGCACTGGAACTTCTCTAACGCATCAAACGCATTCAGACGTTGTCTTGAAGAGGATCCTTACTACAACGATGCTACATGGAACGTAACATACGTTGACTCTCACGACTACGGCCCTGATATGGACAGCAGATTTAACGGCGGCACACAGGCTTGGGCAGAAAACCTCAACCTCCTCTTTACATTCCGTGGTATTCCTTGCTTATATTACGGCAGTGAGGTTGAATTCCAGGGTGGCGTGCCTATGGACGTAGGTCCTAATGCTCCGCTTTCAACAACAGGTCGTGCATACTTCGGTGATTACCTTGAGGGTTCGGTTACTGCAACAGACTTCAGCGAATACACAGCATCAGGCACAGTTGCAGATACACTGAACAATCCTCTTGCAAAGCACATTCAAAGACTTAACCAGATTCGCCGTGCAATCCCTGCTCTTCAGAAGGGACAGTATTCAACAGCGAATATCAGCGGCAATCTGATGGCGTTCAAGCGTGGCTACACAGATCCCGACACAAAGAAAAAGAGCTTTGTTTGCGTAACACTCACAGACGGCGCAACATTCTCTGACATTCCTAACGGCACATACATTGACGCAGTAACAGGCGACACAAAGGCAGTTACAAATGGCAGCCTTTCTGTTTCTGATCCCGGTAAGGGTAACCTCAGAGCTTATGTTCTTTGCGACAACGGCTACACAGGCATCGATGGCAAAATCGGTGAGGACGGAACATATCTGAAATAATAGCTGCTAAAGTACAGTGACTGAAAACTGTATATAATACTAAGAAAACAGCCTTGCAGAGCTTTCTGCAGGGCTGTTTTAACTGTGTTTTCAATTTGTGTGCTAATGAATGAGCAGTAAAATGATTTTTGTTCTTTTTTTGTTTTGTTGAACCGGTATAAATATTTATACAGCGTTATGATATTACAGCTTGTAAAGGAAAAACTAATCAAAAAATATTTTAAAGGTGTAAAAAATCGAACTGCTCAGTTGTATAATGAATGAAAGCGCATAAAAGCAATATATATTGATTGATTTTATGAAGTCATAAGTATGCTTTTTAAAAGCTACAAAACATTAGATTTTTACACATTTGTTCAGTAAGGAGGAATTTGTTATGAAAAAAGTAATTGCTTTAGTTTTATCGTTAGTCTTTATTCTTTCTGCTTCAATAAGTGCAAACGCATTTAGCCCGAATCCGCCGGGTTATTTTGAAGAGGAATACGCAAAGATAAAGGCTGAAATTCAGCCGATTTTTGAAGAGTATTTTAAAGAAAAAACGGGCGGTAACGAGGTTTTAGATATCACAATAAAAGGCATAAATATTAAATCATCAACATTAAAATCAACGACATTTACATTTACATCTGACGGTGATGAGCAGAATGAGTATTTCAACAGATTTGATATTTTTTTCGAAAAAACTCCTTATACCCACCCTTTGTTCCCGTCCGGATATGTAGTGTACGAATTTGAAAGCGGAGAATTTATGTCACGGCAGGAAGCCGGCGAAAAAGGACTGGTCAATCTTTTCAATGCTGCTTCTAATGGTATAGATTTTAAAGCTGCCGATTTTTGTATTGTCGGTGCTGTTGCTTCTCGTATGCTGAATATTATGTCTGTAACAGTACTCCAGATGGATTTGGCAAAAGAAACAAGCGAATATGACGTAAGAACAGTTGACTTTAACAATGACGGCAAATTCAACATCAAAGACGCAACCGACATTCAAAAATACCTTGTCGGTGCTGAGATATAAACAGCTTGCATTTCGGGGAAAGAAAAAGAGCTTTGTTTGCGTAACACTCACAAACGGCGCAACATTCTCTGACATTCCTAACGGCACATACATTGACGCAGTAACAGGCGACACAAAGGCAGTTACAAATGGCAGCCTTTCTGTTTCTGATCCCGGTAAGGGTAACCTCAGAGCTTATGTTCTTTGCGACAACGGCTACACAGGTATCAGCGGCAAAATCGGTGAGGACGAAGCATATCTGAAATAATAGCTGCTAAAGTACAGCGACGGAAAACTGTATATAATACTAAGAAAACAGCCTTCCAGAGCTTTCTGCAGGGCTGTTTTAAGTGTGTTTTCAATTTATGTGCTAATGAATGAGCTTTAAGATGATTTTTGTTCGGTTTTTTGTTTTGTTGAACGGGTATAAAATATTTATACAGCGTTATGAAATTATAGCTTGTAAGGGAAAAACTACTCAAAAAATATTTTAAAGGTGTAAAAAGTCGAACTGCTCAGTTGTATAATGAATGAAAGCGCATAAAAGCAATATATATTAAGCGATTTTATGAAGTCATAAGTATGCTTTTTAATAAGCAATAAAACATTAGATTTTTACACATTTGTTCAGTAAGGGGAATTTGTTATGAAAAAAATTATAGCTTTAGTTTTATCGTTAGTCTTTATTCTTTCTGCTTCAGTTAATGCTTTTGCATTATCCACATTGCCGCCGGGTTACTTTGATGATACAAAATCAGAAATCAAGCCTGTTTTTTCGGAATATTTTAAACAGAACACAGGCGGTAAAGAAATATATGATATTGAAATACTGGGTCGTTGCCCTGACTATGTAGTGTTTAGATTTACATCAAATGCTGATGAAAATAAGGAATATTTTAACAGATTTGGCATTTATTTTGAACATACTAGAACTACTCGTCCGTTGTTCCCGTCCGGATATGTAATGTATGATAATAAAAGCAATGAATTTTTATCTTTGCAAGACGCCTCTGAAAAGAGGTTACTTAACCTTGATGCTTATTGTATTGATACATACTTCACTGATATAGAGTTTTCTATTGTCGGCGCTGTCGGTTGGCCCGCAGGCATACTGGATATAGTGTCGGTTACATACCTTCAAATGGATTTAGCAAAGGAAACAAGCGAATATGACGTAAGAACAGTTGACTTTAACAACGACGGCAAATACAACATAAAGGACGCAACCGACATTCAGAAATACCTTGTCGGTGCTGAGATATAAACAGCTTGCATTTCGGGGCAAGCATAATAAAAATAATCTTTATAAGCAAGCGATGGCAGTAAGCTGTCGCTTGCTTTTTTCATTGTAATTTTTGCTCGAAAAAACCACGCAAAGATATGTAAAACTGTAGGTAAATTTTATTGATTATTAAACCTTTGTGTGGTATAATTATCGTTATTATGAGTAATTGTACTCTTTTTTGGAAGGAGCTTGAAAATGGTAGTCTTGGGTATTGATCCGGGTTATGCCATAGTCGGCTACGGGGCAATTTATTTTCACAATAACAGCTATCGTCCGTTAGGCTTCGGAGCAATCACAACAGACGCTGACACCGACTTTAACAGGCGACTTGAAATAATTTTTGATAAATGCAGTGAGATTATCAAAAAATGCAAGCCCGATGCCTTGGCGATAGAAAAGCTGTATTTTCAGTCAAATCAGAAAACGGCTATAAAGGTTGCACAAGCAAGAGGTGTTACGCTTTTGGCGGCTCAAAAACAGGGAGTACCTATTTTTG
>CAMFTQ010000061.1 GCA_945988865.1 uncultured Anaeromassilibacillus sp. | reverse complement strand
ACAGCTTTTCGGTGTTAATATAGGATAAGATTTTAGGGAACTTTTTTGATGAAAAAACTCAAAAAAGTTCCCTAAAATATTTTTACGGCTGATGCGTGTGGATTGCAAAAAGAATAAACTTGGTCGGGTGTTTCTTTTGCTGTGAAAAGCACAGAAAAATCGCTTTATTTTGACTTTTTAGAATTAAAACTGAAAATACATAAAAAAATCTGTAAAAAACAGAAAAAAGTCTTGACAAATTGCTTGACAAGACTTAAAATGCTAAGATGCACCATAATGGGGATATGTACCACTAAATATGTTAAAAATTTTTTTAACAAAAGCATATTAGCACATATCACACAAAGTTGTCAAGTGTTTTTTACAAAACAATTTTGTTACCGTTTCGGCGAAAAATTTCTTGCCGGTTCGCAAAAAATCTTTTACTTAAACGGTCGTAAGGTGTCTTGTCAGTCTTTTTGCCGCTTAACCTGCAAGCGACAAAGGAATTTATATATTTTAAGGAGTGATACGCCTATGGTTAATGTCAAACCCGTACAGCTCGGCAAAAACACAAGAATGAGCTTCGGCAAAATTGAAGAGGTTCTTGAAATGCCTAACCTTATCGAGGTGCAGAAAAAGTCTTATCAGTGGTTCCTTGAGGAAGGACTTAAGGAAGTATTCAAGGACGTTTCGGGCATCACCGATTTTACAGGCAATCTTGTGCTTGACTTTATTGATTACACACTTGATGTTGATCACCCTAATTACAGCATCATAGAGTGCAAGGAGCGTGACGCAACGTATTCCGCACCGCTTCGTGTAACTGCCCGACTGCTCAACAAGGAAACAGGTGTTGTGCAGGAATCAAACGTATTTATGGGCGATTTTCCGCTAATGACACCGAGCGGCACATTTATCATCAACGGCGCTGAGCGTGTTATAGTATCTCAGCTTGTCAGAAGCCCGGGCGTATATTACAAGATGGATCACGATAAAACAGGTAAGGAGCTTTTCAGCTCTACTGTTATTCCTAATCGTGGTGCATGGCTTGAATACGAAAACGATGTAAACGATGTTTTCTATGTTCGTATTGATAAAAACAGAAAAATCCCCGTTACCGTTTTCATTCGTGCATTAGGCTTAGGCACAGACGGCGAAATCCTTGAGATGTTCGGCGATGACGCAAGAATTAAGGCAACGCTTGAAAAGGATACGACAGACTCTGTTGAGAAAGGTCTTATCGAGGTTTACAGAAAGCTCCGTCCGAGCGAGCCGCCGACAGTAGAAAGTGCGCAGACTCACATCAACAATCTATTCTTTGACCCACGTCGTTATGATATGTCAAGAGTGGGCAGATATAAGTACAACAAAAAGCTCGGTATTTCAGCAAGACTTGCAGGACAGGTGCTTGCAGAGCCTATTGCAAACCCACGCACAGGCGAGGTTATGGCTTTAAGAGGCGACACTGTTTCTAAAGAGCTTGCTATGGAAATTGAGGACGCAGGCGTATCTGTAGCTTATGTGTCAAACGAGAGCAAGATTATCAAGATTATATCAAACGGTATGGTTGATATAACAAAGTACGTTGACTTTGATGTAGCGAAATACGGCATCAAGGAAAAGGTTTGCTTTAATGTGCTTTGCGAAATACTCGACAGCTGTGAAAGTGAAGACGAGCTTAAGTCTGAAATCAGACGCAGAGCTGACGAGCTTGTTCCAAATCACATTACAATAGACGATATTTTTGCAACAATCAACTATATGAACTGCCTTGCAGAGGGCGTAGGTACAACAGATGATATAGACCATCTGGGCAACAGACGTATCCGCTGTGTAGGCGAGCTTTTACAAAATCAGTTCAGAATAGGTTTTTCTCGTCTTGAAAGAGTTATTCGTGAGAGAATGGCTTTGCAGGCTCAGGATACAGAAAAGCTTGCTCCTAACTCACTTATCAATATCCGCCCTGTTACAGCGGCTATCAAGGAGTTCTTCGGTTCATCACCGCTTTCACAGTTTATGGATCAGAACAATCCGCTTGCAGAGCTTACACACAAAAGACGTCTTTCGGCACTCGGTCCCGGCGGTCTTTCTCGTGACCGTGCAGGCTTCGAGGTTCGTGACGTTCACTATACACACTACGGACGAATGTGTCCTATCGAAACTCCTGAAGGACCTAACATCGGACTTATCTCTTATCTTGCAACCTTTGCAAGAATAAATGAGTACGGCTTTATCGAGGCACCGTTTAGAAGAGTAGACAAGGAAAAGGGCATAGTTACAAAAGAGGTTGTTTATATGACAGCCGATATGGAGGATAACTATGCTGTTGCACAGGCAAACGAGCCGCTAGACAGCGAGGGCAGATTTGTTAATTCTAAGGTTGTAGGCCGTCACAGAGATGAATTTGTAGAGTATGACGGTTCAATGTACGACTTTATGGACGTTTCTCCGAGAATGGTAGTATCAGTAGCTACAGCTATGATTCCGTTCCTTGAAAACGACGACGCAAACCGTGCGCTGATGGGTTCAAACATGCAGCGACAGGCAGTTCCGCTGCTTGTTACAGAGTCGCCTATTGTCGGCACAGGTATGGAGTACAAGGCAGGCGTTGACTCAGGCGTATGTATTCTTGCAGAGGACGACGGCGTTGTGCTGAGCGTTTCGGCTGACCACATCAGAGTTCAGTACGATTCGGGCAAAATTACAGATTACGAGGTAATCAAGTTCCTGCGTTCAAACCAAGGCACCTGCATCAATCAGATTCCTGTTGTTGAGCGTGGACAGCGTGTAGTCAAGGGCGAGGTTTTAGCTGACGGACCTTCTACCAAAAACGGCGAAATCTCCCTCGGTAAAAATGCTCTTATCGGCTTTATGACGTGGGAGGGCTACAACTACGAGGACGCCGTTCTTATCAGCGAAAAAATAGTTCGTGACGATGTTTACACATCAATTCATATAGAGGAATACGAGATTGAAGCTCGTGACACTAAGCTCGGCGCAGAGGAAATCACAAGAGATATTCCGAATGTCGGCGAGGATATGCTCAAGGACCTTGACGAAAACGGTATTATTCATATCGGCGCAGAGGTAAGAGCAGGCGATATTCTTGTAGGTAAGGTTACACCAAAGGGTGAAACAGAGCTTACAGCAGAGGAAAGACTACTTCGTGCAATCTTCGGTGAAAAGGCAAGAGAGGTTCGTGACACGTCACTAAGAGTACCTCACGGCGAGTGCGGTATAGTAGTTGACGTTAAGGTGTTCTCACGTGAGAACAGTCGTGACGAATTACAGCCGGGCGTTAATAAGGTTGTTCGCTGCTACCTTGCACAGAAGCGTAAAATCAGCGTAGGCGACAAGATGGCAGGCCGTCACGGAAACAAGGGTGTTGTTTCAAGAATTCTGCCTGTTGAGGATATGCCGTTCTTGCCTGACGGTACTCCGCTTGACATCGTTTTAAACCCATTGGGCGTACCTTCACGTATGAACATCGGTCAGGTGCTTGAGGTTCACTTAGGGTATGCCGCAAAGGCTCTTGGCTGGAAGATTATGACACCTGTATTTGACGGCGCACACGAGCAGGATATTTTTGAATGTCTGAAGGACGCAGGCTACAGCGAGGACGGTAAAACATGGCTTGTTGACGGACGTACAGGCGAACGCTTTGACAACCCTGTTACAGTCGGCTATATGTACTACCTAAAGCTGCATCACCTTGTAGATGATAAAATCCACGCAAGAAGCACAGGTCCTTATTCACTTGTTACACAGCAGCCACTGGGCGGTAAGGCACAGTTCGGCGGTCAGCGTTTCGGTGAAATGGAGGTTTGGGCGCTCGAAGCATACGGCGCCGCTTATACACTTCAGGAGGTACTGACGGTTAAGTCCGATGACGTTGTAGGACGTGTCAAGACCTACGAGGCAATCGTTAAGGGACAGAATATCCCGACTCCGGGTATCCCCGAATCATTCAAGGTTCTTATCAAGGAGCTTCAGTCACTTGCACTTGATGTACGTGTGCTTGACGCAAATAACGAGGAAATCGACCTCAAGCAGAAGTTTGAGGAGGACGAAAACCTGCCTGTAGCTCCGGCAGATAATGCTTTTGAGGAAGAATCTGTTATGACATCTATGGACGGCTATATCCTTGACGAGGATTCAGAAGAGGGCAATATGTTTGACGAGTCTTCACTTGTTGATGACGATGACGATATGCTTGATTTTGATGACATCGGCGGCAGCGATGAGCTTTAAGGAGGGGCATAATAATGGATAACAACGTATTTGAATCAATAAAAATAGGACTTGCCTCTCCCGAGCAGATCAGAGAGTGGTCCTACGGCGAGGTTAAAAAGCCTGAAACTATCAACTACCGCACATTAAAGCCTGAGCGTGACGGTCTTTTCTGTGAAAGAATTTTCGGACCTACAAAGGACTGGGAATGTCACTGCGGAAGATATAAAAGAATCCGCTTTAAGGGCAAGGTCTGCGAGCGCTGCGGTGTTGAGGTTACAAGAGCAAAGGTAAGACGTGAGCGTATGGGACACATTGAGCTTGCGGCTCCTGTATCTCACATCTGGTATTTCAAGGGTATTCCGTCAAGAATTGCTCTTATGCTTGATATTTCACCGAGAAACCTTGAAAAGGTTCTCTATTTTGCTTCATATATAGTTACAGATCCCGGCGACTGCCGTGACCTTGTAAAGATGCAGTGCTTAAACGAAACTGAGTATCGTGATATGCGTGAAAAGTACGAAAACGATTTTAAGGCTGCTATGGGTGCAGAGGCTATCAAGGAGCTTCTGACAGAAATTGACCTTGACGTTCTTTCAGAGCAGCTCAAAAGCGAGCTTGAGGGTGCGTCGGGACAAAAGCGTGTTCGTATCTTAAAGCGTCTTGAGGTTGTTGAAAGCTTCAGAATGTCGGGCAACCGTCCCGAGTGGATGATAATGGACGTTATTCCTGTTATTCCGCCTGATATTCGTCCTATGGTACAGCTTGATGGCGGCCGCTTTGCAACATCAGACCTTAACGATTTATACCGCAGAGTAATCAACAGAAACAACCGTCTTGCAAGACTTTTAGAGCTTGAAGCTCCCGATATTATCATCAGAAACGAAAAGCGTATGCTTCAGGAGGCTGTTGACGCACTTATCGACAACGGCAGACG
>CAMFTQ010000060.1 GCA_945988865.1 uncultured Anaeromassilibacillus sp. | reverse complement strand
TCGGCAAAAACTGTTTTATCGGATGTAACGCACTTATTCTTAAGGGTACAAGACTCGGTGACGGCTGTGTGGTCGGAGCAGGCGCTGTCGTATGCGGAGAGTTTCCGCCGAACTCGGTAATAGCGGGAAATCCTGCAAAGGTTATTAAAACTATTGAGCAGTAGCGGAGAGTTGTTATGGAAAAGAAAAAAATACTTATATATGCCCACTACTATTTCCCTGACGTTGCCTCAACGGGTCAGATACTCAAGGAGCTTGCCGAGGGTATGCTTGACAAATTTGACGTGACGGTTATTTGTGTTGTCCCGAGCTATTTGGGTACGGTAGAAGAAAAGTACAAAGAAAAGCGTTTTTACCGTGAAAATATAAACGGAGTTGAGGTTCTGAGAATTCGTGTGCCGGAATTTTCAAAGGAAAGTACAGTAAGCCGTGTTAAAAATATACTTTCATATTTTTTCGGAGCGATACGTGCAACGTTCAAGGTCGGAAAACAGGACTACGTATTTTCGATATCACAGCCTCCTGTTCTGGGCGGTTTAATCGGTGTGTGGGGAAAATGGGTAAAACATGCTAAATATATTTATAATATTCAGGACTTTAACCCCGAACAGACAATGGCTGTTAATTACTCAAATAATAAGCTCGTTCTTAAGCTGATGATGCTTCTTGATAAATTCAGCTGCAAGAGGAGCAATCTTGTAATAACAGTGGGACGTGATTTGGTAGAAACACTGAATAAGCGCTTTAAGTACAAAAAAGTGCCGAAATGTGCGTTTATCAATAACTGGATAGACGAAAAAGAGATTTATCCTCTGCCGAGCGATGATGAAAACGTATTAGCTTTTAAACGCAGAAATGATTTGGATAACAAATTTGTAATTATGTATTCGGGCAACATCGGCTTGTATTACGACCTTCCTAATCTTATGAATGTAATTAAGCGGTTTCGTAAGGGTACAACAAAAAGCGGTGAATATGAAACCGGATGTAAAACATCAGACGGCAGAGAGGTAGTATTTGCGTTTGTAGGCTCGGGAAGTATGCTTGATACTCTTGTAGATTACAAAAAGCGGCATAATATGGAAAACGTTGTTTTTATTCCGTATCAGGAAAAAGAAGATTTGATTTACAGCCTTAATTCGGCAGATGTTCATTGGTGCGTCAATGCAAAGGGAATAAAAGGCGTGTCTGTGCCGTCAAAGTGCTATGGTGTAATGTCTGCCGGAAAGCCTGTTTTAGGTGTTCTTGAGGAAAATTCCGAGGCAAGGCTTATTATCGAAGAAACAAAGTGCGGTTTGTGCTGTGAGCCGGGCGACTATGATGCAGTTGCCCGTAATATAGAATGGTTTGTTGAAAATGCGGAATCAAAAGAAATAGCGCAGATGGGCAAAAACGGAAGAGAATATCTTGTTAAGAATTTATCTAAGGATATTTCTGTTAAAAAATATATCGACGCAATACTGGAGGCTTGACTGTGAAAGGAATCATTTTAGCCGGAGGTTCCGGTACAAGACTTTATCCTCTTACAATGGTAACATCAAAGCAGCTGCTGCCCATTTATGACAAACCGATGATTTACTACCCAATATCCGTTCTTATGAACGCAGGTATTCGTGATATCCTGATAATTTCGACACCGCAGGATACTCCGAGATTTATGGATTTGCTCAGTGACGGTCATCAGTTCGGCGTTAATTTTACTTATGAGGTTCAGCCGTCGCCCGACGGCTTGGCACAGGCGTTTATTATCGGCGAAAAATTTATCGGAAACGATTCTGTCGCAATGGTGCTTGGCGATAACATTTTTTTCGGTCACGGCTTAAACAAGCGGCTGAAATCAGCCAAAGAAAATGCCGAAACAGGAAAGGGAGCTACTATATTCGGTTATTATGTGGACGATCCCCAACGCTTCGGAATAGTGGAGTTTGACAAGACAGGACGTGCCGTTTCTATCGAAGAAAAGCCCGAGAACCCAAAGAGCAATTATTGCGTAACGGGCTTGTACTTTTATGATAACAATGTTGTCGATTATGCAAAGAGCCTTAAGCCAAGCACAAGAGGGGAGCTTGAGATTACCGACCTGAACAAAATTTATCTTGAAAATAACAGCTTAAATGTAGAGTTGCTGGGACAGGGCTTTACTTGGCTTGACACAGGCACTCACGAAAGCCTTGTTGACGCTACTAATTTTGTCAAGACGATTGAAACCCATCAGAACCGCAAGATAGCCTGTCTTGAAGAAATAGCATATCTTAACGGCTGGATTGACAGGGACGATGTAATGACGGTTTACGAGCGTCTGAAGAAAAATCAGTACGGCAGGTACCTCAAGGACGTTTTAGACGGCAAATACATAGATGAATTGCGCTGAATGAAAGGATTTTGATTATGAATATAATTGTTACCGGCGGAGCCGGCTTTATCGGAAGTAATTTCGTTTTTCATATGCTAAATAAATATCCCGACTACCGCATTATTTGTCTGGATAAGCTTACCTATGCCGGCAATCTGTCAACCCTTGCTCCTGTTATGGAAAATCCGAATTTTCGTTTTGTAAGGGCAGATATTTGTGACAGAGATGCTGTTTACGGATTATTTGAAGAAGAACACCCCGATATTGTCGTTAATTTTGCGGCTGAATCTCACGTTGACAGAAGCATAGAAGATCCCGGCATATTTCTACAGACAAATATAATGGGTACGGCAACGCTGATGGATGCCTGTCGTAAGTACGGTATTACAAGATATCATCAGGTTTCAACAGACGAGGTTTACGGAGATTTGCCGCTTGACAGACCTGATTTGTTTTTTACGGAGGAAACGCCCATTCATACAAGCAGTCCGTATTCATCATCAAAGGCTGCCGCTGATTTGCTTGTGCTGGCTTATCAGAGAACCTACGGTCTGCCTATTACTATCAGCCGTTGCTCAAATAATTACGGGCCGTATCATTTTCCCGAAAAGCTTATTCCTCTTATGATTGCAAATGCGCTCAACGACAAGCCGCTTCCTGTTTACGGAGAGGGACAAAACGTCCGTGATTGGCTGTATGTTGAGGATCATTGCAAGGCTATAGATCTGATTATTCACAAAGGCAGTGTCGGCGAGGTTTATAACATAGGCGGACATAATGAAATGAAAAATATAGATATTGTTAGGCTAATATGTAAAGAGCTTAACAAGCCCGAGAGCCTTATTACATATGTTGCCGACCGCAAGGGACACGATATGCGTTACGCCATTGACCCGACAAAAATTCACAGAGAGCTTGGCTGGCTTCCCGAAACAATGTTTAAGGACGGCATAAAGAAAACCATAAAGTGGTATCTTGACAACCGTGAGTGGTGGGAAACTATCATAAGCGGCGAATATCAGAATTACTACGA
Source organism: uncultured Anaeromassilibacillus sp. (assembly GCA_945988865.1). Lineage (GTDB taxonomy): Bacteria > Bacillota > Clostridia > Oscillospirales > Acutalibacteraceae > CAMFTQ01. The sequence continues at coordinate 1,778 of CAMFTQ010000060.1, read as the reverse complement.
AAAAATGTACGGCAACCGTTAAGAGGAGCTGAAGAATGAAAATTTTTGTTACAGGCGCAGGAGGACAGTTAGGCTATGACGTTCTGTGCGAGCTTAAAAGACGAGGATATGAGGGGATAGGCTCTGATATCAGCCCCGAACTAAATGCAGAAGGCTTATCGGATATTGATTATGTAAGCCTTGATATTACAGACGCAAAGTCTGTTGAAAAAGTAATTTCAGAGGTTATGCCTGACGCAGTAATTCACTGTGCTGCGTGGACTGCCGTAGATGATGCCGAGGACGAGGAAAATATCGAAAAGGTCAGAGCTGTCAATGCGGGCGGAACACGCAATATTGCAAACGTCTGCAAAAAGCTTGACTGCAAAATGACATATATAAGCACCGACTATGTGTTTGACGGTCAGGGTACAGAACCGTGGCCGGCTGACTGCAAAAGCTATAATCCTCTTAATGTTTACGGTCATACAAAGCTTGAGGGCGAGCTGGCGGTAAGCAGTACCTTAGACAAATATTTTATAGTGCGTGTTGCGTGGGTGTTCGGCAAAAACGGAAAGAATTTCATCAAGACAATGCTGAGTGTCGGAAAAAAGTATGATACTGTCAGGGTTGTCTGCGACCAGATAGGCACTCCCACATACACATATGACTTGGCACGTCTGCTTGTCGATATGAACGAAACAGAAAAATATGGATACTATCACGCAACAAACGAGGGCGGATACATCAGCTGGTATGACTTTGCCTGCGAGATTTTCAGACAGGCAGGCTACAGCACCGAGGTTATTCCAGTTACTACGCAGGAATACGGACTAAGCAAAGCTTCACGTCCGTTTAACAGCAGACTTGACAGGAGCAAGCTGACTAAAGCAGGCTTTGAGCCGTTGCCTGTATGGCAGGACGCATTAAGCAGATATTTGCAGGAGCTTGATGTTTAGCACAAATTTTATAGAATTAGAAGAGGACAGATATTATGGGGCAGATTAATGTTACAAAGGCGCCGATTGAGGGCTTGTATGTTATTGAGCCTACAATTCACGGTGACAGCAGAGGCTATTTTACAGAAACCTATAATCAGAACGATATGCACGAAGCCGGTCTTGATATGGTTTTTGTGCAGGATAATGAGAGTATGAGCGCAAAGGGAGTTCTGCGAGGTCTGCATTTTCAAAAGCAGTTTCCGCAGGGAAAGCTCGTCAGAGTTATTCAGGGCTCTGTATTTGATGTTGCCGTTGATTTAAGAAGCGGCAGTAAAACATACGGCAAATGGTTTGGCGTTGAGCTGACAGAGGATAATCATAAGCAATTTTATATTTCAGAGGGATTTGCCCACGGCTTTCTCGTTCTTTCCGATACTGCAAAGTTTTGCTACAAGGTTACCGACTTCTACCATCCCGGCGATGAGGGCGGTCTTGCGTGGAACGACCCCGAAATCGGCATTGAGTGGCCGCAGGTAATAGGCGAATACAACGGCTCCGCCTGTGCAGACGGCTACACGCTTTCAGACGGAGTAAAGCTTAATCTCAGCGATAAGGATCAAAAATGGTTGGGACTTAAAGATACATTTAAGTTTTAATACAATATATTAGGTATTATTTGTAATTTAAAATTGCTGAAATGCTGTTCTTTTTATGTTGCATTTCAGTTTTAAAGGTGGCAAAAATGGCTGACTTAACCGTTATAATTCTTACAAAGAATGAAGAGAAAAATTTAAGAAAATGTATTGTATCCTTTCGTGGAATTGCAAGAAGAATTGTTATCGTTGACAGCCACAGCAC
>CAMFTQ010000059.1 GCA_945988865.1 uncultured Anaeromassilibacillus sp. | reverse complement strand
CAAAGCCAATGCTTGTAACATTGTCGGGGATTGTTATGCTTGTAAGGCTTGTGCACCCCCAAAATGTAAAATTGCCAATACTTTTAACACTGATACCTATTGTCACGCTTGAAAGGTTTGAGCAATTCTTAAATGCACCAAAGCCAATGCTTGTAACATTGTCGGGGATTGTTATGCTTGTAAGGCTTGTGCAATTCTGAAATGCATAAGCGCCAATACTTTTAACACTGATACCTATTGTCATACTTGTAAGGCTTGTACAACTTTGAAATGCACTCGTACCAATGTTTGTAACACTGCTGGGGATTGCGACGCTTACAAGGCTTTGATTTGCACAAAAAGCAATATCAGGAATTGCTGATATACCATACGGCAAGGGCAGAATTACAGACGGCAAAGTTTTTACTTTTAGCATGTCAATGTCGGCTGTGTTCTGAGTGATAACCACTGCGTTGTCGAGTACGTCAGCTTTGAGTTTTGTTATCTTGTCTGTGTTTTGAGCTATGTTTGCTGTGTTAGTGTCTATTTTGTTTGCGACATCAGTTGACAGCTTGGATGTGGTGACAGAGCCGTCTGCTATTTTTGCCGTTGTGACAGCACTGTCAGCTATTTTTGCAGACATTTCCTGCCACGGGTTCCAAGAACCTATATAAGACTGTGCCTCTCTTGCAAATAATCTGCCTTCTAATGGCACAAATAAAAACTGCTCATAAGCATTTGTCATAAAATAACAAACAGGATAATAGTACGTTCTGTCTATTCCAAAGCTGTCGTAAAACTCGTTGCTTGCAGAGTATATTCTGTAAATATGTAAACCGTCACCGTTGCCATAATAACTATCAAACTGGCCTGAGCCGTCACCCTCAACGTGCCCAAAGTTTTTAATAGATTTATCGCCGATACTATTTTTAATCTCCGTAGCCAGCTTTTCAGCGGTTACAGCACCGTTGGCTATTTTTGACGTTGTTACCGCATCATCGTCAATGTTTTCTTCAAGCACGCCGCTCTCTTTGATGTTGTAGCTGTCGATTGTGCCAGGGGCAATATTACCGTTTACACCGCCTTTAACTGCGTGTAAGGCTATTTTATCAGAGGTTACTGCACCGTTATCAAGCTTATCGGTTGTTACCGAACGGTCAGCAAGGTTACTCCCTTGTATTATTTTATTTGCAAGAGCGTCAATATAATCGTCCATCATTTTAATAATAGACGCTGTGTCCGTCTGATAGATTGACGATACTAAGCCACACAGAGGTTTACCGTCAGCACATCTGTCTGTAATAAGACGTGTGTCCTGCAGATAAGTTATTGAGCGGTCAGTAGTTTTGACAGTTGCCAAGCATAACTGATATTTAATGTCTGTCCTTATCATCGCTTTAGCTCTGGCAGCGGATGTGTCAATATCTCTCTGTTGGCATATTATCGTCACTTTTTGAACTGTAAAATCAGCCTGTAAAACGATGTCAAAAACGCCTATACCAGTTACAGACGGTACATCAATCTCTACATCTGCATCGCTTAATATCCTTAGTCCGTCAATAACCGCTGCACCGGGGCATACTACAAGGGTTCTTGATGTGTTAGTTGCTCGCTTTACAGCAAAACACGTGCCTATTGCATTAGCTGCGTTTGTGATTCCGTCTTGCACAAAATTCAACGGATACACTCCATTCGTCAGCTCTGATTTAATAAAATTTCTCGTGAATTCTGCGGTGTATTGAGTTTCCTCAGATAAGGTCGCATCATAATCAAAGGGCATTCCTTTAATCATTTTTATACTCCTTTACTTTTAATTTTTGTGTTTAATACGCTTATCGGTTTAGGGCGAGCCTTGCCGACAGTTATTTTTAATGTGCTGTCGGCTTTTGACTTGCTCACAGTCACATCACTAATAACAGCCTCAATTTTAAGGTTATCCTCAACATCAACAACCGTAATCATATCACCTATGTTATACTCTGTGCCGTAACCGTCACTGTTTGCGACAGCAAAAGTTAAGCTCTCACACTCTACAAAATCCTCGACTTCGTGCAGTGCATAGGTGCTTATTTCTGATACATCGTCACAGTTTACGCTTAGGTGCATTTCTTTGCGGTCTATCCCTTTGCTTGCAGTTTCGCCTTTTCGCAATACTGTTACGGTTGTTGCGTCTGATACGAGAGTACCACCCGATTTTGTCGCATAAAACACATTTTTAAATTCTGTATTTCCCACTTCATAAGTGTATTCTGATAGATTTTTTCGTGTTCTGCTAAAAACAACAGGTGTAAGCGTTGATTGCTTTGATGATTTATTAACTATATCAAACACCTTAAACCTAAAGCAGTTTGCAGATGTGTCTACGGTAATATCCCACCATATGCCAGCATTTGCACACAGCTTTTCGATAACATCAGACAAAGGCTCAAAACGACTCATATACTTATCATTTTTAATACCGATGTTGTAGTCGGCTTTTTCTGACAACAACAGTTTCGGTATAACTCTGTTACTGTCTGTTGGATTGACGATATTGTTGTTGAGGTAGTGATTACAGCATTCCTCAGTTGTGCCAGTTACAACATCATAGCCGTATGTGCCTGTGTCTTGTTCTTTGCTGTATAAGGTTATCCTGTAGCCGAGATAGCCTTTAAGGTCTGTTCCTGTAACTGTGACTTCGTTGTTTTTGCGGTCAATCTTTATGTTTCGGGCTATCAGCCAGTAATTCATATTTTCTAAACACAAACACAAGATATATTCTTTTTTAATTTCGATTTCGACATCGGCTGAATAAGTCAGCGAAAACTCGCCGATTGATACATAACTCTTAGTCACTGATACAGTTTTGACGTTGTTAATAATACCAACAAAATTGCTGTCAAACGTTTCACTGTTGTTTTTAAACGGTTTAAACACTTTAATCATTTCTTATACACCTATGTAAAGTAAGTTATATTTTATGTAAACTTCGGGCGGCTCAGTTTCAGGCGGCAGAAAAAAGTTAAACTCGAAAAGGTTTTGCCCCTGTTTAAGAGCAATATCATAATCGCTGTCAAACGTAAATATATTACCGCCTTTAACTCGCCCTGTGTAAGTATCAAGCTCAAAATCAATGTCAGATTTCATATTTCCTGCAAAAACATTTGATATTTTTATGATTTTGCCAGTTGTCAAATTTTGGAGATTAAATCTTGCTCCTTTTGTGAGCTTGCCGAAAATTTTAATCGGCAATATCGAGCTTGTTTTGTTGTCGATATAAGCTAATCGGCTTATAGTACCATAACTTATAGGATATTTAAGCGGATACCTTAGCCCGCCCTCTAAGTGCTGGACTGGCTGTGTAAAAGCCTTAACCGATCGCCAAAACGGATAATCTGCAATCAACTGCAATTTAAAGTTACAGTACGTGCCTACTACCTTGTTATAGTCAGGCAGTTCAAGCGGTCTGCAGTCAATCTGATAGCTACCTGCATCATTTTCGTAGGTCAAAACACCCTCTGTGTTCGGGGCGAAAACGCTTGATATTGTCTGCCAGTTAAGCTGCATTTGCTGACGGTCGTACTTGTTGCCGCTGATGCCGTTAAACGACAGTTCGCAAATAATAGTGCGTGGACTAAAAACAACGCTGTCAGTGTGTTGTCCGTCCATACCGATTGCTGTTGACGTAACCGCGGTAGTACTTATTGAGTTGGCATCAATAGATTTAAGTACAAATGGGTAAGTGCTGCCAAAAGATATGGTTGCGCCTGTAGTCTTATTTAAAAATGTAATCTTTTTCATAGTACCACTCCCAGCTCATCTCTGACTATTTTTCTGACCTGTCCTTCCGTCAGTGCTTGATTTACGATATTTATATTTGCGCTTGTCGAATTGTTATTGACAATGGACTGAGCAGATTTATAGCCGTTTTGCAAGTCACTGAATATAAGGTTTGCCTGACTTTCCGCTGCCTTGATTTTATCTTTCAGGGTGTTGTAGTCAGTGACTTTTTTATCAAGTGCTGATTGTATAGCTTGCTTTTCGCTTTCTTTCTGCCGTTGCCACTGCGTTTCTTTCTGCTCGTCAAGTAACTTGTTAAGATTTTTTTCGAGTTCCATTCGGCTGAAATCGTCTAACTGGCTATACTTTAGCTCTGCTCTGACTGCATCAATCTGCTTTTGCAGTGAGCTGTCCTCTGCAAGACGTTTTCGGGCGGCTATTTCTTCATCAATCGCAGCTATACGCTTGTTTGCTGCGTCCTGTTCGGCTTTTGTCAGCTTCTCAATCTCTGCAACTCTGTCTTGTACTAATTTTTTAAAGGCGGCGTTTGCTTTTTCGTAGATTGACAGTGTTCTTTGTGCTGATGATCCCGAGCTTGTACTACTGTTACTTGAGCCACCGTTTGAGGTTGTATAAGGTTTATATGTCGAGTATGACGGTTTGTAGCCGTCTGCGCCCACAAAGTTGAGGTTTGCTGACTTGTATTCGGCTTCGAGCTTGCTCGACAGATCACGCCATTTGTAAACGGCTTCGACAGTCTTTTTATACTCTGCATCATAGATAAAGTCAGGTGTAGCACCGGGTTTAGTCGGGTCATACGTTTCGTTGATAAGACTGTCCTTTTCGACGTTGTAAAACTCTGCATAACTCGCCGCCAACTGACTGAGCATAGCTTTACCGATTGCTAATTTGCTGTCGGCAAAGTTTTTATAATTAGATAAATCAACCTTATACTGTTCGGCAAGGTTATTGATTAGATTGCCGTTAATGCCGATCAAGTTGTTATACAGCACTGTTTCGGCAGCTGCCTTATTTGCTGTCAAAGTCTTAAAGTTTTGCTCATCGATTTTATAGGCGTTCTGCAGCTCGTTTAACAGCTTTTTCTCGTCAATCAAGCCTGTTATGTATGCTTCTACATACTTTTCTATCTCCGGGTACTTTTCGGCAATGCTTTGTAAGGTGCTTGAGCTGATTTTACCGCTGCTGTTAAACTCATTTTGAGTGCTTGTGAGCAACTCGTATTTACTCTGCAAGTCTGCTGTTGATTGCACAAGCTCGTTTGTTTGCTCCTCAACGTCGGCTACGGCTTTGCTTTGCTCACCTGTGCTTGCTATAAACTTGTCAAGGTAATCGCCGTATTGCTGTTCGTATTCAGAGATTATCTTTTGATTTTCTGCTATTTTATCTCTGAGTTCAGTCTGTCTCTTATACACATCTCCGAGCCCACGAGACGCTACGCTATCT
>CAMFTQ010000058.1 GCA_945988865.1 uncultured Anaeromassilibacillus sp. | reverse complement strand
GCAGGCAGTCTTTCAAAGCGTCTTGGCTTACCCGAGGGTACACCAATGAAAACAACTGTTCTTGAATTTTGCTATAAGAACGATGATTTAGGCGATCCTATCGTAAACGAGTACCACATCTTAGCAGCAGAGCTTGCTACCAAGGAAGAGGTTGATACAATCGCTTCTATGGCTTTAAAGGTAAACGAGCTTATGGTTGAGTTCTTTAAGGAATGTAATGTTGATCTTATCGACTTTAAGCTTGAGTTCGGACGTTTCCACGGCGAAATCGTTCTTGCTGATGAAATTTCACCTGATACCTGCCGTTTCTGGGACGTAAACACTGGCGAAAAGCTTGATAAGGACCGTTTCCGTCGTGATATGGGCGGTGTTGAAGAAGCATATGCCGAGATGATGAAGCGTATCGGTCTTGCTTGATTGATATAAATTTATTAGATTTTTTATATTTCGGATGGTGACACCTTTGAATTCTGCTTTTGATTGTTTTGCAAAAGAAGAGCTGCACGAGGAGTGCGGAGTTTTCGGTATATACAGTGACGGTAATGTAAATCCTGCCTATGCCTGCTACAACGGCTTGCTTGCGTTGCAGCACAGAGGACAGGAAAGCTGCGGTATAGCTGTAAATGATTGCGGTGTTATAGAGTACCACAAGGATATGGGCTTAGTTTCCGAGGTGTTCAACAACTCAATACTTGATTCATTAAGCGGACAAATTGCAGTTTCTCATGTTCGCTATTCAACTGCAGGCGGCTCTGTGCGTGAAAACGCACAACCGCTTGTTATGCGTTATAAAAAAGGTACGCTTTCAATAGCTCACAACGGTAATTTGACTAACGCAGTTGAAATCAGGCGTGAGCTTGAACATAGGGGCGCAATTTTTCAGACTACTATCGACAGCGAGGTAATAGCCTACGTCATAGCAAGAGAAAGAATGAAGTCCCACAGCGTAGAGGAAGCCGTAAGTGCCGCTATGACTCAGATAGAAGGAGCATATTCTCTGCTTGTGATGAGTCCGAGAAAGCTCATAGCAGCACGTGATCCAAACGGCTTTCGCCCGTTATGTATGGGCAAAATTGAAAACAGCATAGTCTTTGCAAGCGAAACAGCGGCGCTTGACGCCAGCGGAGCTGAATTTGTGCGTGATGTTGAGCCGGGCGAGATTATAGTAGTTGACAGCAACGGCGTTCACAGCATAAAGGAACATTGCAATAAGAAAAAGTCGCTATGCGTTTTTGAATATATATATTTTGCAAGAACCGATTCTGTCATTGACGGTATAAGCGTATATCAGGCAAGAAAGCAAGCAGGCAGAATTTTGGCAAGAACATTTCCTGTTGAGGCTGATCTCGTTATTGGAGTTCCGGAATCGGGTATTGACGCCGCAATAGGTTATAGCGAAGAATCAGGCATACCCTATGAAAAGGGTATTGTTAAAAATAATTATATAGGCAGAACCTTCATAAAGCCCAGCCAAGAGGAAAGAATGCAAAGTGTCAGAATTAAGCTCAATCCGCTTATAACCTCTGTTAAGGGCAAAAGAGTTGTTATGATAGATGACAGTATCGTTCGTGGCACTACCTGCGACAGAATTGTAACAATGCTCAGAAATGCCGGCGCAAAGGAGGTTCACCTGCGTATAAGCTCACCGCCGTTTATGTGGCCCTGCTACTACGGAACGGACATACCGTCACGTGGCGAGCTTATTGCGTGTAATCATACAATAGATGAAATATGCAAGCTAAGCGGTGCAGATTCATTAGGCTTTTTGCCGGCACAGTCGCTTAGTGAAATGCTTTTTGACAGTGGCTGCGGTTTCTGTGACGCCTGCTTTACCGGTAATTATCCGGCAGGTATTACAACAGAAATGCTCAAGGGCAAAGAGCGTGGCGGAATGAATTATTGATAATGCAAAAGTATAAAGGAGGAGCAACAATGATTAAGGATACATACGAATCACCGTTATCATCAAGATATGCCGACAAAGAAATGAAGTATCTATTTTCCCCCGATATGAAATTCAGAACATGGCGCAAGCTCTGGATTGCACTTGCTCAATCAGAAATGGAGCTTGGACTGCCGATTACACAGGAGCAGATAGACGAGCTTATAGAACACGCAGACGATATAAACTACGAGGTAGCAGCAGAGCGTGAAAAGCTTGTTCGTCACGATGTTATGTCGCACGTATATGCCTACGGTCAGCAATGCCCAAAGGCAAAGGGTATTATCCATCTGGGTGCAACCTCCTGCTATGTTGGCGACAATACTGATATAATCATTATGACAGAGGGTTTAAAGCTTGTCAGAAACAAGCTCATTACAGTTATCCGCAACCTGTCTGCTTTTGCAGAAAAATACAAGGCTCTGCCAACGCTTGCCTTTACACATTTTCAGCCGGCACAGCCGACAACAGTAGGCAAAAGAGCAACTCTTTGGATTCAGGATTTGCTGATGGATTTAGAGGATATTGAGTATCAGCTTTCAAAAGCAAAGCTGTTAGGTTCAAAGGGAACAACAGGCACACAGGCAAGCTTTTTAGAGCTGTTTGACGGTGACCACGAAAAGGTTAAGGCACTTGATAAAAAAATCGCAGAAAAAATGGGATTTACCGATTGCTTTGCAGTATCGGGACAGACATATTCAAGAAAGCTCGATACACAAATTCTCAATGTGTTAAGCTCAATCGCACAGAGTGCTGCTAAATTTTCAAACGATATCAGACTTTTACAGCATCTTAAAGAGGTTGAAGAGCCGTTTGAAAAAAATCAGATCGGCTCCTCGGCTATGGCTTATAAGAGAAATCCAATGCGCAGCGAGCGTATCGGCTCACTTGCAAGATACGTTATGATAGATGTTTTAAACGGCTCATTCACAACTGCAACGCAGTGGTTTGAAAGAACGCTTGATGACAGTGCAAACAAGCGTTTAAGCGTTCCCGAGGCTTTCCTTGCGGTTGACGCTATCTTAAATCTTTATGCGAATGTTGCAGACGGACTTGTAGTATATCCAAAGGTTATCGAGCAAAGATTAAGAAAAGAGCTTCCGTTTATGGCTACAGAAAACATTATGATGGACGCTGTTAAAAAGCGTGGCGCAGACAGACAGATGCTCCACGAAAGAATCAGAGTTCACTCAATGGCAGCCTCAAGGGTTGTTAAGGAAGAGGGTGGCGAAAACGACCTTCTCCAAAGAATTGCAGCAGACGACGCCTTCGGCGTAACACTGCCTGAGCTTGAAGCAATTTTACAGCCTGAAAAATATACAGGCAGAGCAAAAGAGCAGACAGAGGACTTCCTTGCAAATCAGGTAGCCACAGCGCTTGCTCCTTATTCTGATATTGCAACAGAGCAGGCTGAAATCAACGTATAATCAACCTATTTACATATAAAGGAGTTTAATAATATGGTTAAAGCTATAGTCGGCGCCAACTGGGGCGATGAGGGCAAGGGCAAAATCACAGACGTTCTCGCACAGGAAAGCGACATCGTAATCCGTTTTCAGGGCGGAAGCAACGCAGGTCACACAATAGTAAACAATTACGGCAAGTTTGCGCTTCATCAGCTGCCGTCGGGAGTTTTTCATCAGCATATTACAAACATCATCGGCAACGGTGTTGCTTTCAGCGTTGAAAACTTCGTAAAGGAAATGAGCGAGCTTGAGCAGCGTGGAGTTCCGAAGCCGAACATTTTAATATCAGACAGAGCGCAGATAGTAATGCCTTATCACGTAGCCTTTGACTGCTACGAGGAGGAACGTCTGGGCAAAAATTCATTCGGTTCAACAAAAAGCGGTATTGCGCCGTTTTATTCAGACAAATATTCAAAAATCGGTTTTCAGGTAAACGAGCTTTTTGATGATGACGAGTGCTTAAAAGAGAAAATCAGACACGCAGTAGAAATCAAAAATGCAACTCTTAAAAACCTTTACAACAAGCCTGAAATTTCAGTTGATGAGATTTTTAATAAGCTTATGGAGTACAAGGTTGCCTTAGAGCCGTATGTTGCAGACACATTCTCTTTCCTTTATGAAGCAGTAAAGAGCGGAAAGAATATTCTTCTTGAGGGACAGCTCGGTGCATTAAAGGATACTGACTTCGGTATTTATCCGATGGTAACATCATCAAATACAATCGCAGGCTACGGAGCAGTAGGCGCAGGTATTCCGCCGTATGAAATCAAAGAGATTATAACTGTAGTCAAGGCTTATTCAAGTGCCGTAGGCGCAGGTGAATTTGTCAGCGAGATTTTCGGTGACGAAGCGGACGAGCTAAGACGCAGAGGCGGTGACGGCGGCGAATACGGTGCTACAACAGGCAGACCGAGAAGAATGGGTTGGCTTGACCTTGTAGCAACACGCTACGGCTGTAGAGTGCAGGGTACAACAAAAATTGCGTTTACGGTTTTAGATGTATTAGGCTACCTTGATGAAATCCCCGTTTGCGTAGGCTACGAGCTTGACGGCAAGCAGATTGACTACTTCCCGTCAACCACTAAGCTTAAAAGATGCAAGCCGATTTTAAAGGTATTGCCCGGCTGGAAGTGCGATATTACAGGAATTAAAAAATACGAGGATCTTCCCGAAAACTGCAGAAACTATATCGAGTTTGCAGAAAAAGAGATAGGTATTCCGATCGGCATCGTTTCAAACGGTCCGTCAAGAAATGACATTATTTACAGATAAACAACGAGGTTTCTTATATGAGTGCTAAGTTAGAAAAAATACTTGTTCTTGATTTCGGCGGTCAGTACAATCAGCTTATTGCCCGCAGAGTACGTGACCATCACGTTTACGCAGAAATCAAGCCTTACACAACACCGATAGAAGAAATTAAAGCAGAAAGCTACAAGGGCATAATTTTCACAGGCGGCCCGAACTCCGTTTATGATATGAGTTCACCGCATTACACAAAAGAAATTCTTGATTTAGGTATTCCTGTTTTAGGTATCTGCTACGGCTGTCAGCTCATTTCGTGGATGTGCGATGGCGTGGTTGAATCTGCAACAAAAAGCGAGTACGGCAAAATTGAGATTGAAACAACATCAGACAGCGTTCTTTTTAAGGATGTTCCGAAAAATAATATCGTTTGGATGAGCCACACTGATTTTATCAGTCAACCGCCGAAGGATTTTGTAATAACAGCAAAATCCGATGACTGCCCCTGTGCCGCTATGGAGAATGTTGAGCGTAACATTTATGCGGTACAGTTCCACCCTGAGGTTACTCATAGTCAATTTGGTAATCTGATGCTCAAAAACTTCCTGTACGAAATATGCAAATGC
>CAMFTQ010000057.1 GCA_945988865.1 uncultured Anaeromassilibacillus sp. | reverse complement strand
GTGCCTCGAGTAAATCAGTTCCTTTTAAGAGCTACTCAGAAAGAGGTTGACAAGCTGTCGCAGATGCTCAGCACCCAGTATTCAAACGGCGATGTTGACACACGCTCAATCATCACAATAGTTATCTTAAATTCCGTAGATGCTTCATACAAGGAAGCACTCAAATCTTCAATGAGTCAGGAGCTTATCAAGGCGTGGGAGGCTGCAGAAAAATACAAGGGCAAAAAGGTAAAGCCGGAGGTTCGCAAGCAGAAGAAAATGACAATCGGCGAAAGACTTACTCAGCAGCAGTAAACTACAAGGCTTCAGGGGGATTTTATCTCCTCCTGAAGCGTTTTAGCAATATAATGATATTTTATCAGAAAAAAATATCAAAATATGCTGATTTTTTTTATCGAAAGGTATTGACTGACACAGTTTGATATGATATAATTATGCTACCTCGAAAAAGGGGTTTATTTTTTTGTGCCTTTTTGAGGGAGGCTAAAATATTCCGAAAAATACCGGGAGGTGCCGTTAATGAGAGTAAAAATTACAATGGCCTGCACAGAGTGCAAACAACGCAACTACAACACAATGAAAAACAAAAAAAACAATCCTGACAGATTGGAAATGAACAAGTACTGCAGATTTTGCAAGAAACACACTCTGCACAAAGAAACTAAATAATTACGGAGGGTAACTATGGCACAGAAAGCAGTTGAAAAACAAACTGACAAAAAGGTTGCCAAGAAAGACACTAAAAAGCTTGGCTTCTTTAAAAAAGCTATCAAGTTCCTTCGTGAGTGCAAAGGCGAAATCAAGAAGATCTCTTGGCCTACAGCAAAGCAGACAACAAAGAACTTCGGCGTTGTTTTAGCTGTAATCGTAATTGTAGGTCTGTTTATTTTCGCTCTTGATCAGGGCCTTTATGCTTTGTTGAATCTTGTAATGCAGACATCAGCCACTTAACAGTCGGGCAGGGTACTTAATACTTTTAGAAAGGATGAAAGTAAGCTATGCCTGATGAAGCAAAATGGTATGTTGTTCACACATATTCAGGATACGAGAACAAAGTAGCGTCAAATATCATGACTACTGTTGAAAACAGAGGTCTTGAGGATTTGATAAAAGAAGTAAAGGTTCCCACTGAAATCGTAACAGAAATCACCGACAACAAGGCAAAAGAGGTAGAACGCAAAATCTACCCCGGCTACGTCTTTGTAAAGATGGTATGCACCGATGAAACCTGGTACGTTGTACGCAGTATTAGAGGCTGCACCGGCTTTGTCGGCCCATCATCAAAGCCTGTTCCGCTTACTGACGAAGAGGTTATCAGAATGGGCGTTGAGGTGAGAAGTGTTGAGGTTTCTTACAATGTCGGCGATACCGTCAGGATTGTTGACGGTCCTCTTGAGGATTTTGTCGGTATAGTTGAGGAGCTTAATGTTGACAAAAACTACGTCCGCGTTACTGTATCTATGTTTGGACGTGAAACACCTGTTGAGCTTGAGCTTTATCAAGCTGAACTTGTAGAAGAATAAGTCGTTAATCGGCGAATGCCGTTTAAAGCGGGACAAAAGTCCCTTTGTGGGAGGGAGCAAAATGCTTCCCGCCATTTACCACGAATATAGGAGGAATTTACAATGGCTCAAAAGGTAACAGGCTTAATTAAGCTGCAGATACCTGCCGGCAAGGCTACTCCGGCACCACCTGTTGGACCTGCTCTTGGTCAGCACGGTGTAAACATCGTAGCATTTACAAAGGAATTCAACGAACGCACAAAGAATGACATCGGTCTTATCATTCCTGTAGTTATCACAGTATATGCCGACCGTTCATTCTCATTTGTTACAAAGACACCTCCGGCTGCAGTTCTTATCAAAAAGGCTTGCGGCATCGAAAGCGGTTCAGGTGTGCCTAACAAGACAAAGGTTGCAAAGATTACTAAAGAACAGGTTCAGAAAATTGCAGAGCAGAAAATGCCTGACCTTAATGCTTCTTCTGTTGAATCTGCTATGAGTATGATCGCCGGTACAGCAAGAAGTATGGGCATTGAAGTAGTAGACTGATTATAAGTATCCGGGTGGGAGGAGTTTTCCGCTTGACCACCTAATAATGGAGGAAATATTATGAAACACGGCAAGAAATATGTTGACAGCGCAAAGCTTGTTGACAGAACAAAATTATATGACACAAACGAAGCTCTCGATTTGTGCGTAAAGACCGCAACTGCTAAGTTTGACGAAACTGTTGAGCTTCACGTTAAGTTAGGTGTTGACAGCCGTCACGCTGACCAGCAGGTTAGAGGTGCTATCGTTCTTCCGAACGGTACAGGTAAAAACGTAAGAGTTCTTGCTATTTGCAAGGGCGAAAACGAAAAGCTTGCTCAGGAAGCAGGCGCTGACTACGTAGGCGCAGAGGATATGACACAGAAGATTCAGTCAGAAGGCTGGATGGACTTTGACGTTTTAATCACAACTCCCGACTGTATGGGACTTGTTGGCCGTCTTGGTAAAATCCTAGGTCCTCGTGGTTTAATGCCAAACCCAAAGGCAGGTACAGTTACTCCTGATATTGCAAAGGCTATCAAAGAAGCAAAAGCAGGTAAAATTGAGTACCGTCTTGACAAAACAAACATCATTCACTGCCCAATCGGTAAGGTAAGCTTTGGCACAGAGAAATTAGCTGAGAACTTAGAAACTCTTATGGGTGCTATCGTTAAGGCTAAGCCGGCTGCTGCTAAGGGTCAGTACATCAAATCTTGTGCTGTAACATCTACAATGGGTCCGAGCGTAAGACTTAACACTAACAAGTTTGGTGCTTAATTCTTACAGATAATTTGTTAATCGCACATTGTGTGATATATATTCGCTGTTCTAAAGACAGCTGGTGCATTCTGCATAAGTGGTAAACGTATGTTTATACCGCCAGCCGAGGAAGAAGCAATTACATTTTTAATGTATATTACTGCCTCTCCTTGGACGGAGAGGCTGCTTTTTTATGAACTGCGTTATAATTTAATAACGGAGGTGAACAAATTGCCAAGTCAAAAGGTTTTAGAGGCAAAAAAGGCTGTTGTTGTTGAATTAACCGAAAGACTTCAGGGTGCTTGCACCGGTGTTCTTGTAAATTACAAGGGTATCAACGTAGAAAATGACACAAAGCTCCGTAAAGAGCTTCGTGAAGCAGGCGTTAAGTACACTGTAGTTAAAAACACACTTCTTTCAAGAGCTTGTGAGCAGGTAGGTCTTACCGACCTTAACGCTGTTCTTGAGGGTACAACAGCTCTCGCTACAAGCGAGGACGATTACACTGCTGCTGCAAGAATTCTTTGCGGTTTCGCAGACAAAAACAAGGGCTTTGAGGTAAAGAGTGGTTTCCTTGACGGTGCAGTTGTTGACATTAACACAATCAACAGCCTTGCTAAGTTACCGTCACGTGAGGTTCTCCTTGCAAACGTTCTTGGTGCATTCCAGGCTCCTATCGCAAGCTTTGCACGTGCCGTACAGGCTATCGTTGACAAGGGTGGCGTAGACGCTTGTGCTGCTGATGCTCCTGCTGAGGAAGCACCTGCAGAAGCTGCTGAATAATTTCAGCAATTAACTGCCGATTTCGGCTAATCAAATTAAAATTTAACTTAATTAAAATACTGGAGGTAAATTAAAATGGCATCTGAAAAGATTACTGCTATTATCGAAGAATTAAAGACTCTCACAGTTTTAGAGCTTTCTGAGCTTGTTCACGCTGTTGAGGATGAGTTTGGTGTATCAGCTGCTGCTGCTGTTGCAGTTGCAGGTCCTGTTGCTGCTGAGGCTGCTGCAGAAGAGAAGACAGAGTTTGACGTAGTTCTTAAGTCAGCCGGCGCTAACAAGATCGCTGTTATCAAGGCTGTTCGTGAGGCTACAGGTCTTGGCCTTAAGGAAGCTAAGGAAGTTGTTGACGGCGCTCCTAAGACTCTTAAGGAAGCAGTCAGCAAGGAAGACGCTGAAGCTCTCAAAGAGAAGCTCACAGCTGCCGGCGCAGAGGTTGAAATTAAATAATTTTAGTTTCAAATTTTCTTTAAATACTTACAGCTCGCTTATGTGTAGCTGTGTAATCGCAAAGCCTGAAGTCTTAAACGGATTTCAGGCTTTTTTGCTTAAAATTCTATATTGATATTGAATTTATATTAGCTTGTGGTAAAATATTTATATACTACATTCAGAATCAATAGGTGATTATATGCAGCTTAATAAAAAAACTGTCAGAAGTGTTTTCCTTATCATTTTATTTGCGGCACTTTGCTATGCAGTTATTACCAATTTCGGCTTTGTCTGGCATTGTATAGGCTCGGTGTTTTCCGTAACCTTTCCTATTTATTTAGGCTTTTTCTTAGCTTTTATCATAAATCTGCCAATGCGACAGTTTGAAAAGCTGTTTAGTAGGGGAAAGGGCAAGTTTATAAAGGCTATAAAACGTCCTGTAAGTCTTTTGCTGTCAATAGCTTCTGTGGTAGCTGTTTTAGTGCTGATAATTGAATTGATTATACCGGAGCTTTTAAGCGCTGTGGCGGTCTTGATTGACTATGTTCCAAAGGCTTTAAACGCACTGTATAAGTGGTTTGACGGACACGATATACCCTATGACGAGATTAAAAAATATATAACGTCACTTAATATCAACTGGGCAGATCTCGGCAAGCAGGCACTCGGCTTTGCAACAGGTGCGGCGCAGGATATTCTGAATGTATCGGTTTCCTTTATTGTAACGCTTGTAGGCGGTATAATAAATGTCTTTATCTCTTTTATAATCGCTATTTACGTTGTTCTATCTAAAGAAAAGCTCAAATCTCAATTAAACAAGCTGATACACGCATATTTACCGCAAAAAGCAGCCGACTACACTGTTCACGTTATAAATGTCACAAAAACAACCTTTGCAAAATATGTTGTCGGACAATGCACAGAAGCGTTAATTCTCGGCTCACTTATGACTATCGGAATGATGATTCTGCAGCTTCCGTATGCACCTATGATAGGCGCTATGATAAGCGTTCTTGCGCTTATTCCGATTGTCGGTATAGCAATAGCCGTTACGCTCGGCACGTTTATGATTTTAATGGTAAACCCGATTCAGGCGATAGTTTTCCTCATTTTCTATATGTGCTTACAGCAGATAGAGGGCAACCTGATTTACCCAAGAGTAGTCGGTGCTTCAATCGGCTTAGATCCCTTGTGGGTGTTGAGCGCAATTTTAGTAGGCGGCGGATTGTTTGGCGTAGTCGGACTATTCTTTGCCGTACCAACGGTTTCTGTAGTCTTTAAGCTTGTAAAAGAGGACACAAACAGACGCTTGACAAATAAAAACATACAGATTTAACGGCTTGAATATCAATTAAAAATATGGTAAAATAATGTCATAATTAAAACAACAGGAGTGACGGTATGAGTATTTTAGTTTTAGGCGGAGCCGGCTA
>CAMFTQ010000056.1 GCA_945988865.1 uncultured Anaeromassilibacillus sp. | reverse complement strand
CTGTTGTAGGAGCTGTTGAAGGTGTTGTCGGAACAGTTGTCGGCTCTGTTGTAGGAGCTGTTGTAGGAGCTGTTGACGGTTCAGTTGAAGGAACAGTTGTTGGCTCTGTAACAGGCTCTTTTGCATCATCATAGAGATATACTACGTTAGTAACACCTGCGGCATACTTGCCGTTTGCATTAAGCGGAACTATAGGTGTGCCTAATTCTTCTTTTGCAGATGTTTTGTACGACTCTGAGCTTTTCTTCTGTTCAAATGCCTGAACCTCATCGGCTGCAAGCTTTTTACCTGTCTTTACATCAATATGGCTTGTAATGAGCGAGCCGTTGAATGTGATTGTACCGCTCTTTATCCATACCTCACCTGCTACAGGATAGCCTGACTCGCCCTGTCCCGGCTCTTGTCCTGTACCTGATGTCGGGTGGAACATAGCATAGCAGGACGCTGCCGGTATATCAATAACAAACCAGCCGTTACCCTCTGATGTCATAAGCTTTGCTGTGTTCCAAGTGCCTGTCAGATTTTTACCGCTGTCTGTGTAGGAATAGCATCTGACATCTCCCCAGTTTTTAGAATTGTAGTAGTGAACCTTTGTTGTTGTGCTTTCAAGCGATTTATACTTGAAGGTAACTGTTTTATCGTTGCCGTCAAATGTGCCGTAGCTTTCTGCCGGGAAGTTGTCTGTATCAAGCTGATAGCCCTGAACGCTGATTGACGGCAGCTGATACAGATCGCCGTCACGAAGATGTGACTTCGTTGTATCTGCAACTGTTGCGCCCTTTTCGTTTACGTATCTTACTGTTAAGTAACCGCTCTTGATACCTGTGCTTTTGTAGTAGAACTTTACAGTTGTGTTTTTGTCTGCAATAACTGTGCCTGAAACAGTACCCTCAATTTTATCAATATTATTGTCGAAAAGGAGTGTTGTGTCGGGCATAGCACGGTATGTTGTGCCTGCTTTGTATTTTGCTGTTGCACTCTTTACAAGCTTGCCGGTTTCGTCATAATGCTCTGTTGTAAGTGTGCCGAACTTTTCTTCCTCTGCCTTAAGTCTTGCAAAGGTTGCTGTTTCAACAAGGATTGCACTGCCCTTTGCAGGAACTGTGTATGTGCTGCCCGATACTGTGCCCAGGCTCTTAAGACCTGCCTTAGTGCCGTCAGCTACTACTGTCCAGCCGCTTGAGCCGAGATTTACATTTGCAGAAGCAGCACCGCTGTTTACGATAACGCAAACCTTGCCCCACTGATTTGTATTGCTGTTTGTATATGTATAAGCAACAACGTGGCCTGAGCTTGACTGGAATGACGGTGTGTTAAAGCCTGAGCCTGCCATTGGCGCAAAGTTTTCTCTGATTTGGAGCAGACCCTTGTAATATGCCGCAACATCACCGTAGGTTTTTGCTCTTTCCCAATCGATTCCGTTTACGGCGTCGCTTGAGTTATAGCTGTTATGGTCGCCCTTCTTTGTACGGCAGAACTCTGTACCTGCTGTAATAAATGGGATACCCTGTGATGTCATTACAAGCGTCAAAGCCTCTTTAAGCTGACTTTTGAAGGATTCTGATGTTGATGTCCAGCTTGACGAGCCGTTACTCTTTACGATTTTATCCCACAGAATGAGGTTATCGTGGGCGTCGGCATACGCAATAGTCTGTGCAGGAGCTTTTGCAGAGAAGCCTTTACCCTGAACACCGCTTACAACCTTGCTTGTGCTGCCTGTATTACCCTGAACAAAGCCTTTTGATGCGTCATTTGTACCGCCCTTGATAGCGTCACGATAGCTGTCGCAGAACATACCTACTCTTGCATCAAGCTGAGAAGCCAACGACTGCTTGCAGCCGTCTGTGATAGGCGTAGTACCGCCTGTCCAAGGCTCGCCGTACATAATAATCTTTTTACCTGAACCGTCAGAGTAAAGCGTGTCAAGAGCTGATCTGATCTTGTTCATTGTTGTAACATCGTGAAGCCCCATAAGGTCAAAACGGAAGCCGTCAATGTGATACTCGCTTGCCCAGTATTTAACGGAGTCAATCATATACTGTCTGAACATCGTTTTGTCAGAGGCAGTTTCGTTACCACAGCCTGAGCCGTTAGAAAATCCCGATGAGCTTGACTTTCTGAAATAGTAGCCGGGAACTGTCTTTTCAAAGCAAGAGCCTTCTGTAGTGTACATATGATTGTAAACAACGTCCATAATTACAGAGATACCTCTGTCGTGGAGTGCCTGAATCATCTGCTTGAACTCTGTAATTCTTACGTTACCGTCATATGGGTTTGTTGAATATGAACCCTCGGGTACGTTGTAGTTTACAGGGTCGTAACCCCAGTTTCTGCCGCTTGATTTTGTTTCATCAACAGAACCGAAGTCATAAACAGGCATAATCTGAACGCAGTTTATACCCTGCTCAACAAGATAATCAATACCTGTTGAAATTTCTGTTTCTTTTCCGTTGAGCTTTGAACCGCCCTCTGTAAAGCCTAAGTATTTGCCCTTATTCTCTGTGCTGATGCCCGATGATGCGTCAATAGTGAAGTCACGCACGTGAACCTCCCATACTGCCGCCTGTGACGGATTGTCAAACAAAACGTGCTTGTCGTTTTCCCAGCCCTCGGGGTCTGTTGAGTCTAAATCAACAACCATTGAACGGTTGCCGTTTACGCCTACTGCCCTTGAATAAACGTCCTGTGTTTCTCTGACAACAGCGTTTGTCTTTACAAGATATGTGTAGTACTGATTAACGTGGTCGCCGTCAAGCTTTACAGACCATACGTTATCCGTCTTTGTCATATCGTATGTGCCAATAACGCCTGCGCCCGCCTCGTTATCAGAGCCTGTCTTGTAGAGCTTTACCTGTACGCTTGCTGCGTTTGGCGCCCATACCTTAAAGGTAGTTGCCTCTTTTGTATAAGTACAGCCTAAGTCACTTCCCATATACGTCTTGTCCTCTAAGAATGTTCTGTTGTAGTAGTTGCCTGCACCTGTTGATGCTTCGCCAGTTTCGGCGGCGCTGACTGCAGTTGAAGCCATACTGCCGAGCATTACAACAGACAGTAGTAATGCCATTATTTTTTTCAACGCTATTTCTCCTTTTCTGATGTTAAATTTGTGTGATAAAATGATTTTTCAAAGTAATCATTACACACTTCTTAAAAATATGATAACATAAAACTGACATAAATAATATAACGCTTTTTTAACAATATTAACCGCTTGATTTTGTGCATAATAACAAAAATCTCCCTTTCGGGAGATTTTTATTTTATAGATTCATCTGCGGAAATCCTACTCCAAAGGCTGTACCGAGCGTTAAACATACGGAATTTTCATAGTCCTTAAAGTAAAGCGCCACTGCCGTTGCATCGTGAACAAGACGAATTTTTACTTCCTTTCTAAGACTTCCCGACAAATCGTGCGCAAGGAGCTTTCCGTACTCGTCGCTTAAATCGCACAGCTTTGCATATCCGCCTCGCTTTGGGCTTAATCTGTCGCCTATGTTGTAGTTTGCTATGCTTATAATAATTTCATCGCTTACATCATACCTTTCCTGCGCCCCTCTATACGTATCGGTGATTATATTTACAATATGCTTGTGAAGCTCATATGCTTTTTCAAGTCGCTCTTTTCTGTCAATAATATCTGTCTGCATATTGACCGAGGGCAGTGTCGGCAGAGTTTTTATTTCTGTTATTTCGCCGTTTTTCTTTACCACTAAGCTACGTTTAGTGTTTGTCTGTCCGAAATCAAAAATTACATTGTATGAATTTTCTTCCTTTATAAGCGTAGCGCAACCCATTACCCCTACGTGACTTCCGCTTTCAAACAGCATTATATTGTACGGCTTTACATTCGCCATATCAAAAATATTATGAATACATTCCTTAAACCGTCTGCCGAGCATTCCGCTTGCAAGACCTCCTACAAGTATTACTGTTTTTACATTTTTCCAGTAATTCCAATGCTCGTCTGTCCAGTCTGTTCTTGCAGCCTTGTTTTCTTCAAGTGCGGTTTTAAGCGTCAGCAAAAGAAGTCCGAGTCTGTTGCCGAATTTTATCGCAATATCGTTGCACACACGCTTTTTTCTTGCGTCAGTACAAAGTATTCCGTCATTTAAAAACTTAGGCAAATCGCTGTCGCAGTACTCTGAAATATCAAGCCTTCTTGCTTTTGCCTGCTTTTTTATCTCGTTTACAATTACAGGAGTGCTGAAAAATTCCATAGCGCTTTTGCCCTTTATGGAATCGTCAACCCCCTCAAGCGGTGGCTTTGCAACTACTACTCTGTTAATTGAGCAGACAGATGAAAGATACTCGCAGTTATATTCTTCTGAATAGGAAAGAAAAGGATTGTTCATAGCGTATCACCGTAAATTATGAATATTCAAAAGCATTAAGAGCCTGCACTTTCGTAGGCTTTTATACCCTTGTTCCAGATACATACTCCTATAGTCATTATTACTATTGAAATCACTACCGTAAAGCCTATGTTAAACAGCGGATTTTCGCCTGTCAGTATATAATTTGCAGGATAAAACGCTGTAAAGGCAAAGGGGATTATGTATGTAATGACTGTTTTTACAAAGTTGTTGTATATAGTTACGGGGTATTTAGCAAAATCGTTTACCATATAGAACATAAATGTCACGTTTCCGCTGCGTTTTGTCCAGAATGCAATAGCGGCTGTGGCTGTTTTGATGCCTACATAAATCATCGTTGCAAACGGAATAACAAGAAGAATAAGCAAAACCTTTGTAACGCTCCACTCTATTGATACAGAGGGCATTGTAATGCAGATAAGCGCAATACCCATTAAAAGCTCGCCCAAAGCGTCAATCTGAAGCTTTTCTACCATTACGTGAAAAAGCGGATTTATCGGGCGTGTAAGGTATTTGTCAAAGTCGCCCTTTCTGACGGTGAAATGTCCTATAGACCACAGGTTGTCAAAAAAGAGGTGGTCAATTCCCTTTGGAATAAGCGAAAAGCCGTAAATAAAAATAACCTGCTCAAGCGTCCAACCCATAAGGCTCGGTATCTGACTAAAAACTATAAACAAAAACAGCATATTGGTTAGCTGTCCAAGCAAAAAGCCGATGATGCCTACAATGAAGTCGCCCTTGTATTCCATCATTCTTTTAAGCTCCTGAGTGACGAATATGCGGTGCATTTTAAACATTCTTTTTATACCTTTCATAGCTTAACCTCCCTGTATGCAAAGTCGCTTTGTCGCAGCCTTCCACAAAAGCTTTGACAGCGCCCAGAAGAAAGCTACCCAGAAAAGCTGTAGTCCTAAGTAATACAGAAGCTCAAGCCCGCTATACATTCCCATATAAATCATTACAGGCGTATAGTTTAAAGATGCAAACGGCAAAAACAGAAAGATTTGCTCAATTACATCAGGCAAAAAGGCAAGCGGAATTGTTGTGCCGGACAAAAAGCCTACTATGCAGTTTTTCA
>CAMFTQ010000055.1 GCA_945988865.1 uncultured Anaeromassilibacillus sp. | reverse complement strand
GGTACAAATGCCGCCGAAGCAATTATGACTACAGACACCGTAAAAAAAGAAATGGCTATGCAGATTACTCTTGACGGCAAAACGGTGACAATAGGCGGTATTGCAAAGGGAAGCGGAATGATACACATAAATATGGGTACTATGCTCTCTTTTGTAACGACAGACGCCGCAGTATCTGCCGAAATGCTGAAAGAGGCTCTTACAGAGGCAGTTGAGGACAGCTACAATATGGTATCTGTTGACGGCGACACCTCAACTAACGACACGCTTGCAATTCTTGCAAACGGACTTGCAGGCAATAAGGAAATCACAGAAAAGAATGACGATTACAGAGTGTTTGTAAACGCACTGACCGTTGCTTTTAAAGAAATTGCAAAACAACTTGCAAAGGACGGCGAGGGCGCAACAAAGCTTCTTATCTGCACTGTTGACGGTGCTAAAAGCAAAAAGGACGCAAGGGGCGTTGCAAAGAGCGTAATCTGCTCAAGCCTTGTAAAATCTGCTATGTTTGGCTCTGACGCAAACTGGGGCAGAGTGCTGTGCGCTATCGGCTACAGCGGTATGGACGTTGGCATAAGCCGAGTTGACGTTTCTTTTAAATCATCAAAGGGTGAAATCCCCGTATGCAAAAACGGCGCAGGAATAGAATTTTGCGAAGAAAAGGCAAAAGAAATTCTGCTTGAGGACGAAATTGAAATTGCAGTGGTCTTAAATGACGGCGAATTTTCGGCGCAGGCATTCGGCTGTGACCTTACTTACGAATATGTAAAAATCAACGGCGATTACCGTACATAAATAAGAGGTATTATTATGGAAGTTTCAAAAAGAGCGCAGGTGCTTGTTCAGGCACTGCCCTACATTCAGAAATACGCAGGCGAAACCGTAGTTGTAAAATACGGCGGAAACGCAATGCTCAACGAGGAGCTTAAAAGCGCAGTTATGAGCGACATCGTGCTTATGCAGCTTGTCGGAATAAACGTAGTTCTTGTTCACGGCGGCGGACCCGAGATAAGCACAATGCTTAACAAAATCGGCAAAAAGAGCGAGTTCAAAAACGGTCTGCGTGTAACAGATGATGAAACTATCGACATTGTTCAGATGGTGCTTGCGGGCAAGGTGAATAAAAGCCTTGTTCAGCTTCTTGAAAATCACAGTGGCAAGGCAATAGGTCTTTGCGGACTTGACGGAAGAATGTTGATGGCAGAAAAAATCATTACAGGCGATGATTTAGGCTTTGTAGGCGAGATTACAGAGGTAAACCCGGAGCCTATAAAAAACGTAATTGAAAAGGGATATGTTCCGATTATCGCAACGGTTGCAGGCGGTTACAAGGGCGAGGTTTACAACGTCAATGCCGACACTGCCGCTGCGCAGATTGCAGCCAAATTAGGCGCAAAAAAGCTCATTCTTATGACAGACATCAGAGGACTTCTTCGTGATAAGGACGATGAAAGCACAATAATTTCAGTTGTAAACGTAAGCGAGGTGCCGAGCCTTAAAAGAGAGGGCATCATCAGCGGAGGAATGATTCCGAAAATCGACTGCTGTGTTGAGGCTGTAAGACAGGGTGTGAGCAGAGCGCACATAATAGACGGCAGAATACCCCACTCAATTCTGATTGAGCTGTTCAGTGACGAGGGTATCGGAACGATGTTTTATTGATATTTTGCAGTGCGAAAGGGTATAACAAATTGATACAAAACACTACAATAAGAGAAATGACAATAGACGATTACGAAGAAATATACGCAATGTGGCAGATAACCACAAAAAGAGCCTTGTCCTCTGCCGATAAAAAAGAGTCTATTAAGGAATACTTAGAGCGAAATCGTGGTCTTAGTCAGGTAGCTGTTAATAACGGCAGAATAATCGGCACAGTGCTTGCAGGTCACGACGGCAGATTCGGCTTTATTCACCATATGGCGGTAATGCCACAGTTCAGGCGACAGGGTATTGCACACGCTATGGCACAGCGCTGTATTTCTAAAATCAAGTCACAGGGCATAGAAAAAACCTACATATTCTGCTATGAAAACAACTGTTTGGGGCAATCCTTCTGGAGCGACTTCGGCTTTGTAAAGCGTGATGATTTGTATGTTTTTTCTTATGACAATCAAAGCATTGCAAAAGAGTAGTATTTATAAGGGGAGCAATTATGAGTAATCAGGATAAAATAATAGGACTTGATAACGAAAACATAATGCACACCTACGGCAGATACCCTGTTGCTCTGAAATCAGGTAAGGGTGTGTTTGCAAAGGGCGCAGACGGAAAAGAATACTTAGACGTAAGCTCCGGAATAGGTGTAAACAGCTTAGGCTACTGTAATGACGGCTGGGTTCAGGCTGTGACAGAGCAGTTAAACACAATTCAGCATATGTCAAACTATTACTACAACGAAAAAGCCTCACTTTTAGCACAACAGCTTTGCAATTCTTCGGGACTTAGCCGAGCATTTTTCGGCAACAGCGGAGCAGAGGCAAACGAATGTGCAATAAAGGTTGCCAGAAAGTACAGCTTTGACAAATACGGAGAAAACAGAAACGAGATTATCACACTTAATAACTCATTCCACGGCAGAACGGTGACAACACTTTCCGCAACAGGACAGGATGTTTTTCACAATTTCTTCTTCCCGTTTACAGACGGCTTTAAGTACGCACAGCCTAACGATTTTGAAAGCGTAAAAAATGCTGTCAGCGACAAAACGTGCGCAATTATGATTGAGTGCATACAGGGCGAGGGTGGCGTAAACATAATGAACGCTGATTTCGTCACAGAAATTGCAAAGCTGTGCAGTGAAAAGGATATACTTTTAATAGTTGACGAGGTGCAGACAGGCATAGGCAGAACAGGCAAGCTGTTTGCATTTGAGCATTTTGGCATTAAGCCAGACCTTTTAACGCTTGCAAAGGGCTTGGGCGGAGGACTGCCTATCGGTGTGTGCCTTTGCTCCGAAAAGCTCAAAGACGTTATGTCGCCGTCAACTCACGGCACGACCTTCGGCAGTAATCCTGTAGTGTGTGCAGGCGCATTATACGTTTTAAGCGTAGTAAACAACGAGAATTTTTTAAACGAGGTCTGCAAAAAGGGCGACTATCTTTGCGAAAAGCTGTTAAAAATTGAAGGTGTAAAGTCTGTTCGCCACAAAGGACTTATGGTAGGCATTGAGCTTGAGCTTGACAACGCAAAGGAAATGGCGGCAAAATGCACAGAAAACGGACTTCTGATTATAACGGCAAAAAATCTGCTAAGAATGTTGCCGCCGCTTAACATAACATACGAAGAAATCGACAAAGCTGTTGAGATTTTAAAGACTGTTGTTGAAAATAAATAAAAACCGAAAGGACTTGATTTATATGAAGCATTTACTTAAATTGTCTGACTGCACGTCAGAAGAAATCATCGGCATATTAAACCTTGCCGACCAGCTCAAATATGAGCAAAAGCACAACATACCTCACAGACACCTCGAAGGCAAGAGCCTTGGTATGATTTTTGAAAAGGCAAGCACACGCACACGTGTTTCGTTTGAGGTTGGTATGAATCAGCTCGGCGGTTATCCGCTGTTTTTATCGTCAAACGATTTGCAGATAGGCAGAGGCGAGCCTGTTGAGGATACAGCAAGAGTTTTATCTCGTTTTCTTGACGGCATTATGATAAGAACCTTTGAACAGGAAGAGGTTGAAAAGCTTGCAGAATACGGCTCAATCCCTGTTATCAACGGTCTGACAGACTACTGCCACCCCTGTCAGGTTTTAGCCGACCTTATGACTATCAGAGAGTTCAAGGGCAAGCTCGAGGGACTTAAAATGACATTTATCGGCGACGGCAATAATATGATGAATTCGCTCATTGTAGGCGCACTCAAAACAGGTATGAGCATTTCTGTAGCCTGCCCAGAGGGCTACGAGCCGCCGCAGGATATTCTTGACTTTGCCGCAGAATACGGTGATAAATTTGAAATGGTAAGAAAACCGCTTGACGCTGCAAAGGATGCAGACGTAGTTATCACTGACGTATGGGCGTCTATGGGTCAGGAGGACGAAAAGAAAATCAGAGAAAAGGCATTTGCAGGCTATCAGGTAAACAGCGAGCTTATGTCTGTTGCTAAAAAGGACGCTATGGTGCTTCACTGTCTGCCGGCTCACAGAGAAGAAGAAATAACGGCAGAGGTGTTTGAGGCTCACGCAAACGAAATCTTTGAGGAAGCTGAAAACAGACTTCACGCACAAAAGGCAGTTCTTGTAACAGTTATGAAGGACTGATTTATATAAAGGAGGGATATTTGTGAAAAGAACAGACTACATTAAGTGGGACGAGTACTTTATGGGTGTAGCGCTGCTTGCCGCCAAAAGAAGCAAGGACCCTAACACTCAGGTAGGAGCGTGTATTGTAAGCACTGATAACATCATTTTATCAACAGGCTACAACGGCTTTCCCAGTGGCTGTTCAGATGATGAATACCCCTGGTGCAGAGAGGGCGAGGACACAAAGTACAGCTATGTAGTCCACGCTGAGCTAAACGCTATCTTAAACGCCGGTGGAAGATCGCTTAAGGGTTCAAAAATCTATGTTGCGCTCTTCCCCTGCAACGAATGTGCAAAGGCGATTATTCAATCCGGAATATCTGAGGTTATTTATCTTTCGGATAAATATGCAGACACTCCCGGCACTATTGCCTCAAAGCGAATGCTCTGCTCTGCCGGAGTAAAGCTAAGACAGCTTGATACAGATATTGAGAAGATTTGTCTTGAGTTTAAGTGTTAGTTATTGTTTGCACTATGAAATAGTATTATTTCCTTTTTGAAATTCATCTTAATCATACTTTTATCAACTTTTCTTTTGTCTGAAAAGAAAAGTTGCAAAAGAAAGCAGATTTAAGGGGAAAGGGATTTCGATTCCCTTTCCCCTTAAAAATTCCCTTTCCCTAAACGACCAAAGGGTCAGTGACCCTTTGGAATCCCTTAAACGCCGACACAATGCGTCGGCTGGTTTGTGCAGGCTCCCCAAACATCAAAAACCTGTTCAGAACGCACCTATTGAAAAAACGATTATAAATATGTAAAAAAATGCAATAATAACAGTAAAATTTCTTTATTGCTATTGAAAAGAGAAAAGCTATGTTATATAATTAACATAGTACCGCATAGCTTGTTTGCGGTGAGTATTTGTATATTATTTTTATTAAAATGAAAGGGTGCATAAACTATGAACTTAAACAAGGTTACTGTTGATGACATCAATGTTGCAGGCAAAAGAGTTCTTGTTCGCTGTGATTTCAACGTTCCGCTCAAGGACGGCGTTATCACAAACGACAACAGAATCACAGCCGCATTACCGACAATTAAAAAGCTTATCAATGACGGTGGCAAGGTTATCCTTTGCTCACACTTAGGCAAGCCAAAGAACGGCCCTGAAGAGAAATTCTCTCTTGCTCCCGTTGCAGTAAGACTTTCTGAGCTTTTAGGCAAAGAGGTTGTTTTTGCAAA
>CAMFTQ010000054.1 GCA_945988865.1 uncultured Anaeromassilibacillus sp. | reverse complement strand
AGAAGCTTGCAGGGCTTGCCGTCGGGAGCTTCGTAATCAACTCCGCTTGGTACTGTGATAGCAGTAAGCGCCGGAGCCTTTACAGCTGAGCTTTTTGCGTGAGGAATAGCAACCTCCATTCCTACTGCCGTTGTGCCTTTTTTCTCTCTTTCGTGAATTTCCTGCTTAAATACGGCAGAATTTTTCAGGTTTCCGCATTTTTCGTGAAGCGAAACGAGCTTGTCAATTGCATCGCTTTTTCCTGATGCTTTCACATTCAGTGCGATGCCGTCTTTTTTTAGTAAATCGGTAATACGCATACTTTTCTCTCCTTTTGTTTAGTTGAATTTTGTGAGTAATTCATTTATTTTTTCTTTTGTGGCAAGTCCGCTTAAAAATGCTGTGGCATTTCCGCAGACGCTGCCTAATTTCAGTGCATACGGGTAGCTTTTCTCTTTTTCATAGCCTGCAATAAATCCTGCTACCATCGAGTCGCCCGAGCCAACGGTGTTGATGACCTTTTCCTTCAGCACACCGGCTTTATGCTTTTTGCCGAACTCGTCAATAAGCATCGCACCGTCCTGTCCGAGCGAAATAAGAACATTCTGCGCACCCATTTTTTGAAGCTCCTTGGCGTACTTTTCGACATCCTCCTGCGTCTTGACATCAACATTAAAAATTTCCGAAAGCTCCTGACGGTTTGGCTTTATCAGAAACGGCTTGTATTTAAGAGAATTAAGAAGCAGCTTTTTTGTAGCGTCAACTACAATTCTGACATTCTTTTCCTTAATCCGTTTCAGTATTCTTTCGTAAACGTCGTCGGGCATAGTGCTTGGAATGTTGCCTGCAATAACAAGTGTGTCACCGTCTGTAATTCTGTCAATCTTGCATAGCAGTCTTTCAAGCTCGCTTTCGTTTATGTGTGGACCCTGACAGTTGATTTCAGTTTCTACATCAGCCTTAATTTTGATGTTAATTCTTGAAATTCCGTCATTAAGCTTTATAAAATCGGTGATTATTTTATCGTTGCGGATTCCGCTTTCGATAGCCTCTCCCGTAAAGCCTGCAACAAACCCGAAGGCTGTGCTTTCCATATCAAGCTCTGCCAAAACACAGGATACGTTAATTCCCTTACCGCCGCAGTAATATTCCTCGCTGTTTGTGCGGTTTGTTATACCGGTCTTTAGCTCGTCAAGCCTTACCACGTAATCAATAGAAGGGTTAAGCGTCACTGTGTAAATCATACCATTACCTCCTTTATCACTGTTTTGTCAGCATATCTTTTATCGGCAAGAATGTCGGTAATTATACAGCATTTTTTCAGCTTTGAAAACGTAACCGGAAATACACGTCCGAACTTTGTGTGATCTGCAAGAACAAATGACATATAGCTTTTTTTGATTGCGGCTTCCTTTATCAGAGCCTCATCAATATCAGGCGTTGTAAAGCCTGAATCGATGTCAATTCCGTTTGCACCCATAAACGCTTTTGTAAAGTTGAAGTTGTTTATAGATTCAATGCCCTTTGCTCCGACAACAGCTTCGGTAGCCGGCTTCATTTTTCCGCCGATTATATATGCGGTAAGACCTTTCTGAATAAGCTTTCTTGCGTGAGAAATACCGTTTGTGACGTATGTAGCCTTGTAGTTGGCTATATAATCTATCAGACGAGAGGTGGTTGTACCTGCGTCAATATAGACGAAGTCATCATCTTTAATCAGTGTAGCGCTATAGGCGGCGATTGCGTTTTTGTTATCGCTCATTATAGCTTCACGACTGCTTACAGTATCCTCAGAAATTCCCGTTGTCTGTCTGATTGAGGTAGCGCCGCCGAAAACCTTGTTGAGTTTTCCCATATCGTCAAGAGAATTGAGGTCACGTCTTATTGTTGATTCTGATGTACCGATAGCCTGTGCAAGCTCGCTGACAGTTACTGCATTTTTTTCGTTGAGAATTTGCAATATCATCTGGTATCTTTCTTGTGTAAGCATTTCGTTCACCTCTTGACTATATTATAGCACCGAAATTTCAAAAGTCAAGCATATTTAATCAAATTTTTTCAAAAATTATCAAAATAATGCAAAATTAAACAACCATAGCTTTGATTGGCTGTCTAAAGAATACGGTTCTTGTTTGAAACAAATCTATTATTTAATACAAATGCACCCAAACTGTGTTTCGGCGTTGTTATGAGTGCTATTGCAGATGAAAAAATTACCCTTGAAGAGGAAAGCTTTTTGAAAATGATTAACGCACCATAATTTTTTACCGCTGCTTTTACAGAATGTACGTAATAGTCCTTATAAAAGCAAAATCACCTCGGCTGAAAGTCAATTTGCCGAGGTGTTATTTGTATGTGTGTGAAAGAAATCATAAAAGGCTTAAAAACAAGCGCAATAAAATTTATACTAATAGTCGCAAAACTGATTGCCATCCGAATATATGTAGTCTTTCCATTTCGATTGATAATCTCATAGAAATAATGATTATCTGTATTCCATCCGTAACTGTCAAACCACTCCCCAACTGTAATTGAAAGCATTGAATGTTTTAGTTGACAAATCCACATACATTACATATAATGAAAACAACAGGACTCCCCGCACCTCTCAACGATGTGTCCCAGGGGAGATTTTTTTATTACGATGAGGACGCACTGCATATATTCAAAGCCTTATCTGTGAATATGCTTAAATTGTTCAAATAATTGTGACTATTTAGAATATTTATCTGCCGACCAACAATAAATCAAAGGGATGATAAAAAAAATGAAAAAAGCAAAATCTAAAAAGAAAAAGATTCTCGTTATTGTGTTGTGTATTATTGCTGTACTAATGATTGCCGGCGATTGGGTATTGTCTGTGATGATATACAACGACAATTTCAATAAGCGTTTTGAAAGCTATGAGCCTCTGATGCTGTATGTAGATGATTTTGACGGATTACAGCGTACGAAATATGAATTTCCTTCAGACAAAGGACAGAAGCTTACAGGATATATGTATAGTGCCGGAGAAAATCAACGTGGTATTGTTGTAATGGTACACGGCTTTGGTAGCGGCGGACATAATACTTATATGGACTCTGCGAATTATTTTGCTCAACGTGGCTACTATGTTTTTGCTTATGATGCTACCGGAAATGATGAAAGCGAGGGCGAAGGAGTTGGAGGACTTCCACAGGGAGTTATTGATCTTGACCACGCAATATCATTTGTAGAAGAGAGTGGAAATTTTCCAGAATTGCCCATAGTTTTATTCGGACACAGCTGGGGCGGCTACAGTGTGTGCAGTGTGCTTACATATCATCCGGAGGTAAAAGCTGTTATATCGTGTTCAGGCTTTAACCGTTCATCAGATATAATAGAAGCAGAAGGAAAAAATCAGGTAGGAAACGGTATCTATTTGATGATGCCGTTTGTAAAACTGCACGAAGCAATAAATTATGGTAACTATGCTTTGAACACTGCTATGGATGGCTTTTCTGCGTCCACATCATCTGTTATGATTGTGCATAGCTCAGATGATGATGCTGTTCCTATCGAGTATGGATACGACGTCTATTATGAAAAATTCAAGGACGATCCACGTTTTAGCTTTATTCGTCTTGAGAATAAAGGACATAACTATGTTTACTATGATCATACCTATCTTGATGAATTTAACGCAAAATTTGATAAATGGCTCGAAACGCTCAATTACGACTATAACGCTGACGAAAATAAAGAAAGATTTTCAAAGGACAAGGCTGATTATATGCACAACAATCTTAATCGTGATAAGTGGTGTAATATGTTAAATTCAGAATTGTTTGAAGATTTTATAGATTTTTATGATAAAAGCTTAAATTAGTCAGATTTGCATTTTTGCTTAGTGAATGGTAACAAATGACATTTCACCTTTTGCTTGTGTATTTTTATAATCTTGCTTATTTTACTCTTAAAATAATTGACCGGGAAGCCTTAATTTTTCCTTAATTGGGAACTCCTTGTCGAATTTTTCTACCTCTGTTTCATCTACAAAATAACCCTGCGGTGTTGCGTACTCTCCGGTAATTCCGTTTAAATATCCCGGAATCAATTCCTTGCACAAAAAGAATGACGCATCTTCCCCTTTCGGTAAGCCGTGATAACGAATACCGAATTCGCTTGCATAAGCAAACCCACTCTTTCCGTAAAAGTCGATATTTCCTTCAAAGCAAACAGCACCGCATCCAAGCTCCTTTGCTTTATCAAGAGAATAGTCTAATAAAATTTTTCCGTATCCCTTTCTTTTAAGATTCGGCGTAATACAAATAGGCCCCATTGTCATTATAGGGATAGTTCTTCCGTCATCTGTGTTTATGTTTGCTCTCATAAACATATTCTGACCTATGAGCTTACCGTCAAGCTCCATAACAAAATCAAGCTGTGGAACAAATGCAGGATCATTTCTAAGCTGATGTAATACATAATGCTCAAAGCATCCGGGACGGTACACATTCCAAAAGCTCTCTCTTACAAGGTTTTCGACCTCTCGATGTTCCTCTTTTTTCTCTAAACGAATTACAATATTGTTGTTAATCATTTTTCCTCAACCTTTCTGTTACTTTTTATGATTTTGAATAAACCGTTTTGTATGATTACGCAGAATTTGAACATACTCCTCGTTTTCTCTGTTATTGTCGAACATATTGACAAGAAGAAAAAGCGGAGCATAATATTCTACTGCAAGCTGTCTGGGGTTTTCTTCTTTTAACACACCTTTCTTTGTCAGCTCTCGAAATAAATCCTCCATATAAGAAACCGGTCCCTCAACAATGCACTGACTGTAAAGCTCTGCCATTTCAGCATTTCTATATTGCTCCAAAGTCAACATTCTTCTAAAGAGCAACGCAAAGCTATCCTCTGTCCAAAATTTCAGCTGTTCAATCGTAAATTTTTCTATATCCTCCAACGATGTATTTGCATAGGAATCCGACATTTTATCATACTGTTCAGTCGGCATCTGAAATTCTTTTGCTCTTTGAGCGTCAATCTGTATCATTCTGTCAACAATGCTGTCAAAAATATCACGCTTATTTTTATAATGCCTATATAGAGCGCCTTTGGTAATTCCAAGCTCTTCTGCAATATTTCTCACAGATACAGCCTCATAACCATCTCTTGCAAATAGCTGTAGTGCTGTTAATAAAATTTTCTCCTTAGTATCAGCCATATTGTTCCCTCCAAAACAAATAAACAATTCCTCTTCACATAAGTAAACGTGCGTTTACACAAATTATAGTAAACGCACGTTTATTTGTCAATAACAAAAAACAAAAATGGTATAATCATCATGGTAAACCAATTGATTTCTGCTTCTACTTGTTGTATAAATTACCTGCTTTCTTTATTTTTTGTTGCAATTAATTTATACTATAGAAGGCACTAACCGGGCAACCCTTTCGGGCTACCCGGCTTTCTTTTTAGGACTGTTAATACAACAGCTACTTTGTGGCTCCCCCAACCGGGCTCGAACCAGTGACATCATGATTAACAATCATGCGCTCTCGACTATGTATATTC
>CAMFTQ010000053.1 GCA_945988865.1 uncultured Anaeromassilibacillus sp. | reverse complement strand
TTCTTTTACCTGACGCTGCTCCGCTTGTAGGTATGCTTATGCTCGGCAACATCTTTAAGGAAAGCGGTGTTGTTGACAGAATCAGCAAGGCGGCACAGAATGAGCTTATGAACATCATCACAATATTCTTAGGCGTTACTGTAGGTGCGACTGCAACAGGTAAGGTGTTCCTTACAACAAAAACTCTCGGCATTATCGCACTCGGCCTTGGTGCGTTCTGCTTAGGTACAGCATTTGGTATTCTGTTTGGTAAGATTATGTGCAAGCTCACAGGCGGCAAGGTTAACCCGCTTATCGGCTCGGCTGGTGTTTCTGCTGTTCCGATGGCTGCACGTGTAGCACAAAAGGTAGGTCAGCAGGAAAATCCGAGCAACTTCCTCTTGATGCATGCTATGGGACCAAATGTTGCCGGTGTTATCGGCTCTGCGGTAGCTGCAGGTGTGCTTTTAAGCATTTTAGGTTGATAAAAAATCATACAATTATTCGGCTTGATTGTGTATAAAACGCAGTCAAGCCGTTATTTTGACAAATTCTGCATTTTATACTTATATTTCTGTTTTGCAATTATAATTGTATATGAAACGTATATAATATAAAAGATATTATGGTACTGTTTAATAATTATAAAGGAGAGGTAGAAATGGAACAGGATACACTGAATCTCGGCGAAATTCTCAAGATGATTTTGCGACATATAAAGCTTATTGTCCTTACAACGATTGTTTCTGCTGCAATATTTTTTTCTTACGCTTACTTTTTTGTAGTTCCGACTTACGTTTCATCAGGAATAATCCAGATCCAGAATACTGACAACTACATTTCATCAGCTAATACCGCCAAAGAGGGCGACACAAAAATCTATGTTTCTGATATTCAGGCTTCGGCTGATCTTGCCAAAAACTGCGTACTGCTTTTCAGCATTGATACGGGAATGCAGGAAACTCTAAATGGTGCGTCGCTTAGTATTGAGCAGGTAAATGAATCTCAGTTTTTAAGAGTATCTGTTGTTTCAAGCAACAAAGAAACGCTTCAGGCACTGACTGACGATGTTCTTCATAAATCCTCGGAAATCTTTAAAACTACCTTTAACGGCGCCGGCAAAGCAGACATCAAATCCTCAGCTTCGGTGGCTGTTCCGACAAACAAGAATGCTGTTTTAAAAACTACCTTTATCGGTCTTTTGATCGGACTTATTATAGGTGCTGTAATTGCTGTTATACGTGAGTTTATGGATTCAACAATCAAGCCCGACGACGATCTTTACGAAAGATATAAGGTCAATGTTTTGGCTGAAATACTTGATTTTGACACAGTAACAAAAAAAGGTAAAAGCGGCAGAGGAGGCAGATGATTATGCATAACAAAGATAATGCCCAAAAGACAAATGATAATGTTACTTTTTCACAAAATGTAGTTGCTGCGTCCGATAACGGCAAATTTGCAATTATTGAAGGATATAAAATAGCAAGAACAAACCTGATGTTTTCACTTGCGGCAAAGAACAACAAATTTGTGGCCATTACTTCTTGGGAAAAGGGCGTAGGCAAAAGCACCGTAACGTCTAACCTTGCAATTTCATTTGCAAAGGCAGAGAAAAAGGTTCTGCTTGTTGACTGCGACCTCAGACGTCCCAATCTGCACAACCTGTTAAAGGTGAACAACGAGGTAGGCTTTTCACAGATTTTGTCAAGAATGGCGTCTTTTCAGGAGGCTGTTCATCGTGATGTACTGCCCTGTCTTGACGTTGTAACCTCAGGCTCCATTCCGCCGAACCCGTCAGAGCTTTTATGCTCGACAGTTATGGCTGACCTTGTCAAGGAATGGCAGGATGAGTATGACTACATTATTTTTGACACACCGCCTATCGGAATTGTAGCCGACGCTATGTTGTTAAAGGATTACGTTGCAGGATATGTTGTTGTAGTTCGTGAGAGAGTGACAACACACGGCAGTATTCAGCGTACAATCCGCAATATCAAAATAGCAAAATCTCATGTTCTCGGTTTAGTAAAGGTAGGCTGTTCGCCGAAACGTGGCGGATTTTCAAAAAGCTACTACACCTACGACCGTTATTATTGATTTAAAGGTTTTATTTGACTACCCTGTAAAGAATGACTTTATAGGGTAGTTTTAGGTTACAAAAAAACTCGAAATTCAGGCTGACCGAATTTCGAGTTTTTGATTTTGGTTCTTTTTCAAAAGTTGTGGTTATACGTAGGCTCCCCTTAGCAAGGGGAGCTGTCGGCTTTAGCCGACTGAGGGGATTGTCTTGCACCTTTACTTTGGCTTTGTGCGTAAGTTAGGTCTTTCTCATTACTCACAACCCCTCCGTCACTTCGTGCCACCTCCCCTTGCACAGGGGAGGCTTTTTGTATCACCAAAATAAATAGAAACCCCAACATTTACAATAGAACCTTGATTTTTAAATATTTTGCTGTTCTTATCTTATTGAAGAGCATAGGGCATTATCCGAAATATCCTATATACTCCATAAACAGCTTAAATATTTCATCATCAAGCTTTTCAAGCTCCTCGTCAAGTCCTCCGTTAAAGAACATTGACCTGTGATAAAGCAAGGTCTGATAGCAGCCGACAATAAAAATCCTGAGAGCGTCCTGCATTGATTCGCTTAAATCCTCACCGCAGCTCATACCAAGGTAAATGTTTGAGTCAATAATCTGTGTCGGTACTGTTGCATTCATATTGTAAAACTTATTCCATTTTGAAAGCTCCGTCTGAAAATCCTTTGCAGAAAATTCGCTCGCTTTTTTTTCGTTAATTGCCTTTTTGAGCATAACATCTTCGTGCTCTTCAAGATTAAAATCATCATTTTGTATATAGTCGTGCAGATTCTGCCTGTCAGATACAAGCACCTTAAAAAGTCTTACATTATTAACAGCATTTTCAAGACAGCTAAGTGCTGAAAAAAACATCTTACATTCAACCAAATTGTAAAAAGCTGTCATATTCTGAAAAATTGATTTATTCAGGACAACCAAAGATAAAACTTCTCCGTCGTTATAGTCGTTGAGCTGTGGGTTTATAATAAATTTTGTTGTAAATTCATAGCTCTTTCTTATATTTTTCTTTAAGCTGTCAAAAAACTTATTCATAAAATCGCCGTTTTTTATGGTGAAGTTTATCATAACATAACCTCTGATCTGAAAAATTGTAAAAAAATTCAAATTTATTTTATCACAAAAAACGTGAATGTCAAATCATCAAATGCAAAAAATAATAAGTCTAAAGGTTATATAAATTTTATATATGCGTCATATATGAATTGTGCATATTAAGTTCTTCTTATTTACCAAAATTTTAGTAGATTATACGTCTTGTAAAATAAGTCGTAAAATGTTAAACTTAGTGTAAGGTAACAAGTTTGATTTTTCAGATAATATGTTATTACCAGGAGGTATATTATGACGAATTTTGACCAATGGCACGGCTTTAATGGCGAGCAGTGGAAAAGCGAAATAAATGTAAGAGATTTTATTCAGAATAACTATACGCCGTATGAAGGTGACGAGAGCTTTCTTGAAGCACCTACAGAGGCAACAGAAAAGCTTTGGGGCAGACTTTCAGAGCTTCAGAAAGAGGAACGTGCAAAGGGTGGCGTTCTTGATATGGATACAGACGTTGTTTCTACACTCACCTCACACGGCCCCGGATATATTGATTACAAATTAAAAAATCTTGAGCAGGTTGTCGGCTTACAGACGGACAAGCCTTTAAAACGTGCATTTATGCCGTTCGGCGGTATCAAAATGGCAGAGGACGCTTGCAAAACCTACGGCTATACACCAAGCGAAAGATTGCATAAGATTTTCACAAAATATCACAAAACGCATAATCAGGGCGTTTTTGACGTATATACTCCTGAGATGAAAAAGGCTCGCCACAACAAGATTATAACAGGTCTGCCCGATACATACGGCAGAGGCAGAATTGTCGGCGACTACCGCAGAGTTGCATTATACGGCATTGACTACCTGCTTGAGAAAAAGAAAATCGACCTTGACGTTTGCGGTTCAGGCTCAATGTCAGAGGATATTATCAGGCTCAGAGAAGAGCTTGCCGACCAGTGCAAAGCGTTAGAGGGTATGAAAAAAATGGCGGCTATTTACGGCTTTGATATTTCAAAGCCTGCCCAAAACGCAAAAGAGGCTGTTCAGTGGCTCTACTTCGGTTACTTAGCGGCTATCAAAACTCAGAACGGCGCCGCTATGAGCGTTGGCAGAATTTCAACCTTCCTCGACATTTATATTCAAAGAGATTTAGACGAGGGTATCATTACAGAAAAAGAGGCACAGGAGCTTATCGACCACCTTGTAATGAAATTCAGAATGGTGAAATTTGCAAGAATTCCGTCATACAACGAGCTTTTCTCGGGCGACCCTGTATGGGCTACACTTGAAATGGCAGGTCTTGGCATTGACGGGCGTTCAATGGTTACAAAATCAGACTTCCGTTTCCTGCACACTCTTGAAAATATGGGACCGTCACCGGAGCCGAACCTCACAGTTCTTTATTCCTCAAGACTTCCCGAATCGTTCAAAAAATACGCAGCCGATATTTCAATCCGCACAAGCTCTGTTCAGTACGAAAACGATGACGTTATGCGTCCTGTATGGGGTGACGATTATTCAATCTGCTGCTGTGTTTCTGCAACACAGACAGGTAAAGAAATGCAGTTCTTCGGCGCAAGAGCAAACCTTGCAAAGTGTCTGCTTTACGCTATCAATGGCGGTGTTGATGAAAAGACAAAGATTCAGGTAGGCCCCGAGTACAGACCGATAACCTCCGAATACCTTGATTATGATGAGGTTATGAAAAGATTTAACGATATGATGGAGTGGCTTGCAGACATATATGTAAACACTCTTAACCTCATTCAGTATATGCACGACAAGTACTACTACGAGGCGGCAGAAATGGCGCTTATTGATACAGATGTTCGCCGTACCTTTGCAACAGGTATTGCAGGCTTCTCTCACGTTGTTGACTCGCTTTGCGCTATCAAATACGCTAAGGTTAAAACAATACGTGACGAAAACGGCATTGTAGTTGACTACGAAACAACAGGCGATTTCCCACGCTACGGCAACGACGATGACAGAGCAGACGAGATTGCAGTGTGGGTTTTAAAGGAATTTTTGACAAAAATCAAAAAGCACCACACATACCGTCACTCAGAGCCGACAACATCAATTCTTACAATCACATCAAACGTAGTTTACGGCAAGGCGACAGGCTCACTGCCTGACGGAAGAAAGCAGGGCGAACCGCTCGCTCCCGGTGCAAACCCAAGCTACGGCGCAGAGAATAACGGACTTTTAGCTTCTCTTAACTCTGTTGCAAAGCTCCCTTATGAATACGCACTTGACGGCATTTCAAACACACAGACCATAAGCCCCGATGCTTTAGGTCACAGCGAAAACGAGCGTATAGACAACCTTGTTCAGATTATGGACGGTTACTTTGACAAGGGTGCACATCACCTCAACGTCAATGTGTTCGGCACAGAAAAGCTTATTGACGCTATGGAGCATCCCGAAAAGGAAGAGTACGCAAACTTTACTATCAGAGTTTCAGGCTACGCAGTTAAGTTTAT
>CAMFTQ010000052.1 GCA_945988865.1 uncultured Anaeromassilibacillus sp. | reverse complement strand
GATATTATTCAGGTCGGCGCAAGAAATATGCAGAACTTTGAGCTTTTAAAGGAGCTTGGCAAGCTCAGAAAGCCTATACTTCTGAAAAGAGGTCTTTCCTCTACTATTGAGGAATGGCTGATGAGCGCCGAGTACATTATGGCAGGCGGTAATGAACAGGTTATCCTCTGCGAAAGAGGTATCAGAACGTACGAAAACTTCACAAGAAACACGCTTGACGTTTCTGCTATTCCGATTGTAAAGTCGCTTTCTCATCTGCCTGTTGTTGTTGACCCGAGCCACGCTTCGGGCAAGGCCTGGCTTGTAGAGCCTCTTGCAATGGCTGCAGTTGCGGCAGGTGCAGACGGACTTATCATAGAGGTGCATAACGACCCTGCACACGCATTGTCTGACGGTGCGCAGTCGCTCACACCGGCTCAGTTTGACAAAACGGCTAAAAAGCTGTTTGCACTTCACAAAGCGTTAAAGGATATGCCAAACGATTGATTTTAAAATAAGGCACAAAAATTTAGAGGAAACGGTGACAAAATGAATATTGTTGTTGTCGGAATGGGCATAATTGGCGGCAGCTATGCAAAAGCAATTAAAAAATACACAAAGAACAAGGTAATCGGCATAAACCGAAGCGAAGCTTCGCTTAAAAAGGCGATTGAGTGCGGTGCTATAGACGAAATAGGCACAGCAGAAAGCTTGTCGTCAGCCGATATGGTTATTCTCTGCGTGTACCCTATGGCTGCTGTTGAGTTTATAGAGAAAAACGGAAAATACATAAAAAGCGGTGCTATAGTAACAGACACATCGGGCATAAAGTCTGAAATCTGCCCTAAAATGGTGGAGCTTTCAAAAAAATACAACTTCACCTTTGTAGGCACTCACCCTATGGCAGGCAAAGAAAAAAACGGCTTTGACGTATCAGAAGCGGAGCTTTTTAATAACGCAAGCTTTATCTGCGTACCGTGTGAGGCTGACGAGCAAAGCGTAGCCGTTGTAGAAGCTCTTGCGCTTGAAATAGGCTTTGGCTGTATTCGCCGTACAACTGCACAGGAGCATGACAAAATGATTGCCTTTACCTCACAGCTTCCGCACGTGCTTGCGTGTGCCTATGTGCTTAGTCCCTGCTGTTTAAATCACAAGGGCTTTTCTGCCGGCAGCTATCGTGACGTGTCACGTGTTGCAAACATCAACGCACAGCTTTGGACAGAGCTTTTTCTTGAAAACAAAGAGCCTTTGTCAAGGGAGCTTGACATACTGATTGATAATATAAGCAAAATCAAAAATGCAATTGAAAGCGGGGACGAAAAAGAGCTTTGCGCCCTGCTTAACAAGG
Organism: uncultured Anaeromassilibacillus sp.; assembly: GCA_945988865.1. Taxonomy (GTDB): domain Bacteria; phylum Bacillota; class Clostridia; order Oscillospirales; family Acutalibacteraceae; genus CAMFTQ01. The sequence goes on along the minus strand of CAMFTQ010000052.1, from coordinate 4,335 downwards.
GCAGAAAGACAAAGGAGGCTTTGGGCGAATAATGAAGAAGCTTTATGTAGAAACGGGCAGACCGTATGAAATTCTGATTGAGCGAGGACTTCTTAAAAAAAGCGGTGAGCTTGTAAAATCAGTTTCAAAGGCGGTAAGAGCCGCCGTAATATCGGACAGCAACGTAATGAAGCTGTACGGTGATACCGTTGTAAATTCTTTAAAAGAAAACGGATTTATAACAACAGCGTTTGAGTTTGAAGCAGGAGAATCCTCAAAAAGACTTTCTACAATAGAAAAAATGTATTCTCACCTTGCAGACAACAACTTTACTCGCAAGGATATTATAGTAGCCTTGGGCGGCGGTGTTACGGGCGATATGGCAGGCTTCTGCGCCGCAACCTTTTTACGTGGTATTGACTTTGTGCAGATTCCCACCTCACTGCTTGCGCAGGTTGACAGCTCGGTAGGCGGTAAAACAGGCGTTGATATATCACAGGGCAAAAATCTTGTAGGCTCATTCTGGCAGCCGAATTTAGTTATTATCGACCCCGACACGCTCTCTACTCTGCCCGAAAAATTTATCTGCGACGGTATGGCAGAGGTTATCAAGTACGGCTGTATAAAGGATAAAGCACTTTTTGAAAAGCTCGAAAGCGAAAATGCGCTCGATATTATTGAGGACGTTATCTATAATTGTGTTTCAATAAAGCGTGATGTAGTCAGCCGTGACGAGCGTGACACAGGCGAACGTGCTTTGCTTAATTTCGGTCACACCTTAGGTCACGCACTCGAAAAGCTCTACGGCTACAGCGGTCTTACTCACGGTCAGGGCGTAGCAATAGGTATGGTTATGATGACGAAAGCATCTGAAAATAAGGGTGCTACAGAAAAAAACACTGCCGACAGAATTGCTTGTCTTTGTAAAAAATACGGCTTGCCCATTAGCGACAGCCACAGCTTTGAGCAGATAGCAAAAGCAACATCAGGCGACAAGAAGTCATCAGGCAGACAAATAGAGCTTGTTATTCTTGACAAAATCGGCGAAAGCCACAGACATCTGATAAATCAGTCAGACATCTGCGACTACATTACTGTTTAAAATAAGAGGATATTTTTATGTCAGACGTTATAATCACACCGTCAGAGCTTTGCGGAGCAGTTACTGTTCCGCCGTCAAAAAGCGACGTTCACAGAGCGATAATCTGCGCCGCCCTTGCAAGGGGCAAAAGCCGGATTTCTCCTGTTGCACTGTCAAATGACATCAAGGCGACAATCGGCTGTATTGAAGCACTCGGCGCAAAAACACAGCTTGAAAACAACACGCTCACAGTTGACGGTACCAACACATTTACAAACAAAAACGCAACGCTCGACTGCTTTGAAAGCGGTTCTACGCTAAGGTTTTTGATTCCCGTTGCCGCCTCGGGCGGTGTGACAGCCGAGTTTATCGGTCAGGGCAGACTTCCCGAGCGTCCTATCGGAATATACACAAAAGCACTCCCGAAATCAGGCGTAGATTGCAAAACGCAGGGCGGTTTACCGCTTGTAATAAGTGGAAAGCTAAAAAGCGGAGAATTTGAAATCCCCGGTGATGTCAGCTCACAGTTTATCACAGGTCTTTTGCTTGCCCTGCCACTTTGTGACGGTGACAGCAAGATTATACTGACATCCCCTCTTGAAAGCGCCGCTTACATTGACATAACGATTGACGTTATGAATAAATTTGGTGTAAAGGCTCAAAAAACAGATTACGGTTATTTTGTAGAGGGTAATCAGGAATACGTATCCTGCGATTACAAAACGCACGGCGACTGGTCACAGGCTGCATTTTTTATGGTAGCAGGCGCACTCAAGGGCGAAATTACTGTAAACTCAGTTGATATAACCTCCTCACAGGGCGACAAAGAAATCGCAGAAATTTTAAAACGCTTCGGAGCAGAGGTTACACTCAGCAAAAACAGCGTAACCGTAAAGCACAAAGAATTGATTGCAACCGATATTGACGCAAGTCAGATTCCCGACTTAGTGCCGATACTGACGGTAGCAGCCGCCTTTGCAAAGGGTACTACAAACATTACAAACGCAGGACGTTTAAGAATTAAGGAAAGCGACAGGCTCTCGGCTATTGCAGACGCACTCAACAGCGTAGGCGCTATGGTTTTTGAGCTGTCTGACGGACTTGTAATAGAGGGCAAAAAGCAGATACACAAGGGTACTGTAAACGGCTGTAACGACCACAGAATTGTAATGGCTATGAGTATAGCCACGCTTATGTCAACAGATGATATTACAATTTCTGACGCACAGAGCATAAACAAATCGTACCCGACCTTTTTTGAGGATTACAACAAGCTGGGAGGTAAAGCAAATGTCATCGACCTGGGGTGAAAAGGTTAAAATTTCTATATTCGGAGAAAGCCACGGCAACGGCATAGGCGTTGTGATTGACGGCTTGCCGTCAGGCTATAAGATTGATATAGATAAGGTACTTTGCCAGATGGCTCGCAGAGCTCCTGGCAAGGATAAAACAGCTACTCCGAGAAAAGAAAGCGACACACCGAAAATCCTTTCGGGAATGCTCAGCGACACAACAACAGGCGCACCGCTTTGTGCCGTAATTCAAAACACAAACACAAAAAGCGGTGACTACAACGGACTTCTTGACTGTCCACGTCCCGGTCATTCCGACTACCCCGCCTTTGTAAAATACGGCGGCTTTAACGATATTAGGGGTGGCGGCCATTTTTCGGGCAGACTGACTGCGCCTATCGTTTTTGCAGGCGCAATTTGCAGACAGATACTTGAAAGCAAGGGTATCAGCATAGCGGCTCACATTTCAAGTATTGCAGATGTATATGATGATGAATTTGACAGCGTTAATACAGATTTATCACTTATAAAAAGGCTTAACAACAGCTCGTTTGCACTGATAAACGAAAGTGTTGAGCTGAAAATGCGTGAGGCTGTAGAAGAAGCAAGAATGAGCCTTGACAGCGTAGGCGGTACTGTTGAATGTATAATCACAGGAGTACAGGCAGGCTTTGGCGAGCCGATGTTCGGCGGTGTTGAGGGAGTTATTTCTTCAATTATTTTCGGTATTCCGGCTGTTAAGGGAATTGAATTCGGCAAGGGGTTTGAGCTTACAAAAATGCGTGGCAGTCAGAGCAACGATTCCTTTTGCTATAACGGCGAAAACGTTGTTACAAAAACAAACAACTGTGGCGGAATATTAGGCGGAATTACAAACGGTATGCCTATTGTCTTTAAAACGGCGATTAAACCCACTCCGTCAATAGCTAAGGAGCAGGACACCGTTAATTTAGTTACTAAAGAAAACGCAAGACTTAGTGTTCACGGCAGACACGACCCCTGTATTGTGCCACGTGCCGTACCTGTAATCGAAGCAGCGGCGGCTGTAGCCATTATGAATATACTTTAAAATCGGCGGTAATAATATGAGAAGTTTAGATGAAATAAGACGTGAAATAGACGAAATAGACAGCGAAATTATTGAGCTTTTCAAAAGAAGAATGGACTGCTCAAGGGACGTTGCCTTTTACAAAAAAGAGAACGGTCTGCCGATTCTTAATATGAAGCGTGAACAGGAAATACTCGATACAATAGAGTTAAAGGGCGGAGAATACGGTCAGAGTGCAAGGCTTTTATACTCTAACATTATGGAGCTTTCACGTGCGTTACAGCATAACATTGTCGGAAGCGGAAACACTCTGCGAACACTTATTAACAGTGCCGACAAAAGCCTTGACATAAGCGACAGCTTAAAAATCGGCTGTCTTGGCATCAAGGGTTCAAACTCTCACGAGGCTGTGAAAAGCCTTTTCAATAATTGTGAGGCTGTGTTATTCAAGAGCTTTTCTGATATTTTTGAGGCTGTTGAAGATGGTAAAATCAACTACGGCGTACTGCCTGTTGAAAATTCAAGCGCAGGCTCTGTATCTGATGTTTATGATCTGATTTTAAAGCACAGGTTCTACATCATAAAAGAGTACGATATGAAGATAAGCTACTGCCTGTGCGGTCTTACTCAAAGTACAAAGAGTGATATTGAAGCAGTATGGTCGCACCCGCAGGCACTTGCACAATGCTCCGATTATATTGCAAAAAACAATTTCAAAACTGTACCGTATTCAAGCACAGCGATGGCGGCAAAAACTGTTTTTGATGAAAAGCGATTAAACGTGGCGTCTCTTTGCTCTGAACAGGCGGCGAAGGAATACGGACTAAAGATTTTAGACAGTGATTTTCAGAACAGCAAAACAAACACAACTCGCTTTATCGTGATTTCAAAACAGCCCTGTATTACCGAAAACGCAGACAAAATCAGCCTTTGCT
>CAMFTQ010000051.1 GCA_945988865.1 uncultured Anaeromassilibacillus sp. | reverse complement strand
TCCATAACAATCTCTCTTTTTAAATACGGACGCATAGCCGTAAGCGTTTTTTCATCGGGTGTAAAAAAGAGAACACAGCTGCCGTATGCCTCGCTGCTGTATGTTGCGGCATATGTGCTGTCGCTGTCAATATCAGAAGCTGCAATAATCATTTTTGCAAACTTTTTGTTAGTTATCCTTTTATCACTTGCTTTACAAAGTAAATCAAAGCTGCGGATTTCCATATCAACAAGCTTTTTTCTTTTACGCTTTGCAACTATTTTGTCGATAGTTATGTTGCTGTTTGTAACGCAGTATTCAAACTCAACAGCCTGACACGTTATCAGATACCACGCAAGATAGATTAAGGCTATCATACAAAAAAGACCTATGTATATAAAATAAGGTGTGATAACATAGGCAAGCAAAACGCAGATTGACGGAACAATAATAGGCAAAAGGACATAGAGAACCGTCTTTGCAATATCTATCATTTTGCGTTTTTTCTTTACAAGCTGTTCAATAAAAATATCCATATAGTAATACCTCACAAAAATTAAAATCCAATTGTATCTTATAATATCACAAAATCTAAAACTTTTCAATAAATATTTTTGTGCTTTTGATTATTTTGATGAATTTTCGCCCTGATTTTTTGTCAAAAACAAATAAATTGAGAAAATATTTTAAAAAAGTTATCAGAAAAGTATTGAAAATTTGTGTCGTAAATGTTATTATAAACCTAATTTTAATACACATAACACTGTGACAAAGAAAGTAGCAGTCTTATTCTACTGCAAAGAGACGGAGCGCCGAGGCTGAAAACGCACCGCTGTAGCAAGACTTGTGAAGTTCGCTTTTGAGTGGTGAGGCTGAACAAATTATTAAGTAGGCTTCAACGGCTGGCACCGTTATCAGCCACAGGAGTGTTTGCTCCGAAGTGTTTGCCTTCGGCAAAAATCTGGGTGGTACCACGGAAATTATTTCGTCCCTTCGTGAAAACGAGGGGATTTTTTATTTACCGTTTTATGTGGATTAAAGAAATTATCACTTGTGAAAGGATGAATTATATGAAACAACAGCTCGAAGAAATTCGTGCAAAGGCTAATGACGCTTTGCAAAAAGCTACAGACCTAAAGACTATTGAGGATTTGCGTATTACCTTTTTAGGAAAAAAGGGCGAGCTGACCGCAATTTTAAAGCAGATGGGAAAGCTCTCTGCCGAGGAAAGACCTGTTATAGGACAGCTTGCAAACTGTGTCCGTGCAGACATAGAGGAGCATATTGAAAAGCGTGTTACAGAGCTTAAAAACGAGGAGCTGACTAAAAAACTTAAAGACGAAGAAATTGACGTTACTCTCCCCGGCAAGGCAAGAGTAATCGGCAGCAGACATCCGCTTACAGTTGTTCTTGACGAAATCAAGGATATATTTGTAGGTATGGGATTTGATATTGTTGACGGTCCCGAGGTTGAAACAGATTACTACAACTTTGAAGCGCTCAACATTCCGAAAAATCACCCTGCAAGAGATACTCAGGATACATTTTATATTTCCGAAAACACCTTATTAAGAACTCAGACATCACCAGTTCAGGTTCGTGTAATGGAGAAAACTCAGCCGCCTATCAGAATTATCTCTCCCGGTCGTGTTTACAGAAGTGACGCTGTTGACGCAACACATTCTCCGCTTTTCCATCAGATTGAGGGACTTGTTGTTGACAAGGGCGTTACCTTTGCAGAGCTAAAGGGTACTCTTGAAACGTTTGTAAAAAGACTTTACGGTGAGGACAGCGTAGTGCGTTTTCGTCCACACCACTTCCCCTTTACAGAGCCGTCAGCAGAGCTTGACACACAGTGCTTTAACTGCCACGGCAAGGGCTGTCCTTTATGCAAGGGCGAGGGTTGGATAGAGATTTTAGGCTGCGGTATGGTACATCCCAAGGTGCTTAAAAACTGCGGTATTGATCCGGAGGTTTACTCGGGATTTGCGTTCGGCTTAGGTCTTGAGCGTATTGCTATGCGCCGTTACGGTATTGACGATTTACGTCTTTTCTATGAAAATGATGTTCGCTTCTTAGAGCAATTCGACTGATTGGAGGTATTTGTAATGAACTTATCTTATAAATGGTTAAATGATTTTGTAGAGATTGATATGCCTCCACGTGAATTTTCAGAGGCTATGACCATGAGCGGCTCAAAGGTAGAAGGCTTTGAGGTTGAGGGTGAAAGCATTAAAAACGTAGTTGTCGGAAAGGTGCTTCAAATTGAAAAGCATCCTGACGCTGACAAGCTCGTTGTATGCCAGCTCGATTTAGGCGAGGCTGAGCCTGTGCAGATTGTAACAGGTGCAAGCAATCTAAAGGTGGGCGACCTTGTTCCTGTCGCTAAGGACAATTCAATTCTGCCAAACGGTACAAAGATTAAAAAAGGCAAATTAAGAGGAGTACCGTCAATGGGTATGATGTGCTCGCTCGGTGAATTACAGCTATCCTTAAACGATTTCCCCTATGCTATTGAGGACGGAATTTTTGTTCTTGAGGAGGATTGCAAGGTTGGTCAGGATATTCAGAGTGCAATAGGTCTTAACGATACAAAGGTTGAGTTTGAAATTACATCAAACCGCCCCGATTGCTTCAGCGTTATCGGTCTTGCACGTGAGGCGGCAGCTACCTTTGATAAGGAGTTAAAGCTTCACACACCGTCAGTCAAGGGCGGTAACGGCGACTGCACAGGTATGCTTGATGTTAAGGTTACAGAGCCTGAGCTTTGCAGAATTTACAGTGCAAAAATCGTAAAAAATGTACGTGTTAAGCCGTCACCACGCTGGATGCGTGAGCGTTTAAGAGCTATGGGTGTTCGTCCTATCAACAACATTGTTGACATTACAAACTATGTAATGCTTGAGTACGGCCAGCCGATGCATGCGTTTGATTTACGCTTTATTGAGGGCGGTAAAATCCGTGTTCGCTTAGCAGAAAACGGCGAAAAAATCACAACGCTTGACGGTGTTGAAAGAACATTAACAGACAAGAACCTTGTAATTGCCGATGAGAACAAGCCTGTTGCTATTGCAGGTGTTATGGGCGGTGAATACTCCGGTATTATGGATGACACTGACACTATCGTTTTTGAAAGTGCAAACTTTGACGGTGCAAGCGTAAGACTGACTGCTAAAAGTCAGGGTATGAGAACAGACGCTTCTTCACGCTATGAAAAGGGACTTGACCCAAATGCTTGTATCCCTGCACTTGAAAGAGCCTGTGAGCTTGTTGAGATGCTTGATGCCGGCGATGTAATGGACGGTATGATTATTGACAGCCACTTTGAAAAGACAGAGCGTAAAATTGACTTTAACCCACAGTGGATAAATTCGTTCCTATCAACAGATATTTCAAGAGAAAAAATGACAGAAATCCTTGAAAAAATCGACTGCAGAGTTGAGGGCGATTTTGTAACAGTACCGACATTTCGTCCTGACCTTGAGCATAAGGCTGATATTGCCGAGGAAATAGCTCGTTTTTACGGCTACAACGTAATTGAGTCGGCGTCACTTAGCGGTGGAGCAAAGGGCAAATTCTCTACACGTCAGAAGTACGACAAGACTGTTTCTAACACGTTGCTTTCACTCGGTATGGACGAGATTATGACATATTCCTTTATCAGTCCTAAATACTACAATAAGGTTATGATGCCCGAAAATCATCCTTTGAGAAAATCTGTTGTAATTTCAAACCCCTTAGGCGAGGATACATCTATTATGCGAACAACTACACTTCCGAGTATGATGGAAATTCTTGCTAAAAACTACAGCTTCAGAAATGCAGATGCCGCTTTATTTGAAATCGGCAGAGAGTATATTCCTACTGTTGACGGCGAGCTTCCTGTTGAAAAGAACGTGCTGACAGGCGGTATTTACGGCAACAACGCTGACTTCTTTACTGTCAAGGGCATTGTTGAAGAGGTGTTAAAGCGTGGCTGTATTTGCGATTATGAAATAGAGGCAAACAAGGAGCAGTTCGGCTATCATCCGGGCAGATGTGCGTCAGTTATGATTGACGGCAAGTCGCTGGGTGTAATCGGCGAAATTCATCCGCAGGTATGCGAAAATTACAACATCGGCACTAAGGTTTATTGCTTCAGCCTTGATATGGATATGATGTTTGAAAACGCTAAGCTCGAAAAGACATATACACCGTTGCCGAAATATCCGGCTGTTGGTCGTGACCTTGCGCTTATTTGTGACGAAAGCTTGCCTGTACTTGCACTACAGAAGGCTATCAAAGAGGGTGGCAGCAAGTACCTTGAAAGCATAAAGCTGTTTGACGTATATAAGGGTAAGCAGATTGAAAGCGGTAAAAAGAGCGTTGCATTTAATATAACTCTGAGAAGTGCCGAATCAACGCTTACAGAGGAGCAGATTAACAGCACAATGAAAAAGATACTTTCTTCTCTTGAAAAAATCGGTGCTGTTTTAAGATAATAAACCTTCGGAGCTAAAAGTATGGTAATCAATTTGATAAAGCGAAAAATTAAATCTGCACTAAACTATACGCACACTTTTTTAAAGTGGGTAATAATCGCCGCATTTACAGGTGTAATCGGCGGTGCTATCGGCTCGCTTTTCAGTATATTGATTACAAGGGCAAATGAAATAAATCACAGCGTATGGTGGCTTGTTTTTCTCCTGCCTGTCGGCGGTGTTGTGATAACAGCCTTATATAAGCTGTGCCATATGGAAAACGACCCCGGCACAAACTGTGTGATTGAGTCTATCCGCTCAAAGGATAAAGTGCCTATGCTTTTAGCTCCGCTTATATTTTGCGGTACTGTAATAACCCACTTTTTCGGCGGTTCGGCAGGACGTGAGGGTGCGGCGCTTCAGTTAGGCGGTAGTATCGGCTCTGTTATCGGCAGAGCTTTACACCTTGATGATAAGGATATGCACGTGGCTGTTTTGTGCGGTATGAGTGCGCTGTTTTCTGCGTTATTCGGTACGCCTGTAGCGGCGGCATTCTTTGCGCTTGAGGTAATAAGCGTTGGAGTAGCGTATTACTCGGCACTTGTCCCCTGCTTTACAGCCTCTGTTTCTTCGTACTTTATTCTAAGGTTGTTCGGCATATCGCCTCTGCGTTTTGATATATCGAAATTTGTTCCCGAATTTAATATTATTTCTGTTTTACAGACGGTAGGCATAGCCGTTGTTTGTGCTGTTGTGAGTATAGTATTTTGCGTTACTATGCACAAAACTCATTTGCTTGCAAAAAGGCTTTTCAAAAATGAATTTGCAAGGGTAATTGTCGGCGGAACGCTGATAATTGCTTTGACCTTTTTAGTCGGCTGTCGTGATTACAATGGTGCAGGCTCGCATATTATCGCAAATGCGCTAAACGGAAATGCTAAAATTGAAGCCTTTGCACTTAAAATTATTTTTACGGCTATAACTATCGGCTTTGGCTTTAAGGGCGGAGAAATTGTACCTACACTTTTTATCGGCTCAACCTTAGGCTGTGTAGTTGCACCCTTGCTTGGTATGAATCCTGCTTTCGGTGCATCACTTGGACTTATCTGCCTTTTTACGGGCGTAGTCAACTGTCCTGTGGCGGCTATACTTTTAAGCGTAGAGATATTCGGCGCACAGGGTATAATACTTTTTGCGACAGGCTGTGCTGTGAGCTATATGCTAAGCGGTTATTACGGTCTTTACAGCAGTCAGAAGATAATGCTGTCTCTTATACACATCTCCGAGCCCACGAGACGCTACGCTAT
>CAMFTQ010000050.1 GCA_945988865.1 uncultured Anaeromassilibacillus sp. | reverse complement strand
ATTAAATATGAAAACACTTATGTATGCTCTTCATCTCGCCCAGCACAAGCATTGTTTCATCACTTTGAAGCTCTGTTTCGGGCAGAATATTAAGATTGAGCTTGCCGTCTTTTTTTAAAGCCATAATATTTATGTTGTAGCGTTTTCTGATGTCAAGGTTGCCTATGCTTTTTCCCACCCAGTTCTGCGGAACAGAAAGCTCAAAAATCGCATAGCCGTCATCAAGCTCAATATAGTCAAAAATATGATCTGCCGTGTATCTTATTGCAGTCCATTTTGCAAGCTGCTTTTCGGGGTACACTACCTCGTCAGCACCGTTTCTGAGCAAAAACTTTTCGTGTACGTCACGTGCAGCACGTGATACAACCTTCTTTGCACCAAGCTCCTTCAAAAATGACGTTGTTTCAAGCGAGCTTTGAAAGTCGTCACCGATTGCAACAATGCAGACATCGTAGTTGCGCACACCGAGCGAGCGTAGAAATTCCTCATTGGTAGCGTCGCCTATTTGACCGTTTGTAACAAACGGCAAGGCTGCCTCAACTCGTTTTTCCTGCCTGTCAACAGCCATAACCTGATGGTTCATTTCGTTTAGCTTTCTTGCAATATGACGTCCGAAGCGTCCGAGTCCTATCAGTAAAACAGATTTCATAATAAAATATTCTCCTTTATCCTACCGTTATCTTTTCCTGCGGATATTTTGATTTTTCGTAATTACTCTTAGAGAAAACTGCAAAAATCAAGGTTAAGCCTCCGACACGTCCGAGGAACATAAGAAGTATTAAAATGATTTTAGAAACTGCCCCAAGCGTTGGCGTTATTCCAAGCGAAAGACCGACAGTGCCGATTGCAGAGGCTGTTTCAAACAGACTTGTCAGAAGCGGCAGATTTTCTATCCTGCTTATCACCATACCGCTTGTAACAAACAGCACAAGATACATAAGTGCGATTGTCGCTGCGTGTCTTTCCGTTTTGTCAGGCAGACGTCTGCCAAAGAAGTGCGTATCCTCCTTTTTGCGGAAAACGGACAATGCCGAAGAAAAAAGCACAGCAAGCGTTGTGGTTTTCATACCGCCTGCCGTTGAACCGGGCGAACCGCCGACAATCATCAGCAATATGATAAGTATTTTGCCTGTTTCGCTGAAAACGGTCAGATCAGCCGTATTAAAGCCTGCCGTTCTCGGTGTTACAGCCTGAAACAAAGAGCTCCATATACGCTCATCTATAGGAAGATGCGAAAACTCGCCAAAGAAGAAATAAACAGCAGGAACAGCAATAAGTACTCCCGTTACAGATAAAATTACCTTGCTCTGCATACGGTATTTGTTTATGTGCCACTTGTTTGTTTTTATGTCGTCCCACGTTAAAAAGCCGATACCGCCTGTAATAATCAGAGCCATTGTAACAATATTGACAAGCGGGTGATTTACATACGGTGTCAGCGAAGAATACGGAGCTTTGATTCCGATTAAATCAAAGCCTGCGTTACAAAAGGCAGATACCGAGTGAAAAATCGCATACCAAATGCCCTTTAAAATTCCGAATTCACGACAAAAGACTATCGAAAGCAACGCCGCTCCCAAAAGCTCAACGCAAACTGCAATTTTAAAAATAAAGCCTGTCATTCTGACAATACCGCCCACCTGCGGAGCAGAAATAGACTCCTGCATTGTACTTCGCTGCATAAGACCGATCTTTCGCCCCGAGAGAATTACTACAGCAACAGACACTGTAACAATACCCATACCGCCGACCTGTATCATCATAAGAATAATAAGCTGTCCGAAAAACGACCAGTACGTTGCGGTATCGTGAACAACAAGACCTGTAACGCAGACGGCAGAGGTAGAAGTAAAAATTGCGTCAAAAAACGAGGCTCCACCCGGTTGCCTTGACGAAATCGGCAGCATTAAAAGTAATGTACCAATCAAAATAACCGATATAAAGCCTAAAATGATTATCTGAAACGATGACAGATGTTTGTTATTATGCATTGTTTGCATTATTCCACCTCAAAAAGAAGTATAATACGGCATTTTATTTTGTCTTAAAAGCATTATAATCAGAAAAAGAAAGGATTAAATGAGAATAAGACCACGTTTATATAAGTTTATTAAGCATTATACAACATATTTATTTAATAAACAAGCATAAACATAATATTTTTATCAAAAAATCGATATAATTTTAAGACGTTCAGAGAGTGGTTAAGAAGAGGCGGAGAACAGCTTGGAAACCTGTTGCAAATTCAGGGGAAAATGGTATAATGAAATCAATAAATCCCGATGATTATGAGGTGTCTGTGTCGGGCGTAGAAGTTTCAAAAGAAAGAACTGATTTTTGTAAAAATAAGGGGTTGTGTGAATTTTATGGCTGAAATAAGCTTGCTTAATCCGCAGAATTCAAAAGCTGTGTTCAAAAGTCTGACAAAAGAAAGTATAAACGATTTGTCGCTTGATTATATCTGCAAGGCGCTTACAAAAAACGAATATGAGCAGAATGTTATAATGAAAATAATGACGGAAATTACAGACGACGCTGAAACCGTAAAATACAGAGCAGATGTGTTTGACGATTTTCTCAGATTTCCGAATCTCAGGGTTGCACTTTCGGAGCTTTTGGAGGAGCTTTCTGATTTGCGTGATATTTCAAGATTTCAAAAAGATACAGAGGCATCCGACCTGTGGAAATTGATTAACCGTCTGCGTGAGATTGACGGCTATGTAAACTGTATCACGAAAATCAAGGAATGTCTTGAAAGTATTGACATAAGCTCCCAAGGACTTCTTAATCTTAAAAAGGAAGTAAGCGATATTTACGATAACAGCGGGTTCCCGGAGCTTAAAGCGGATATTGCCGAAACCTTTGCAAAGGTGCAAAGGGTAAAGAGCGTTACAATAGGCATAAATCTTGATGATTTGTTGCGCCCGAAAAACGCCGGTATTCTATCGCTTAATGACAAGGCTTTCACTTCATCGGGTCTTATGAAGCATTTTATGAAATTCACAAGCAACGGTGATGATATCCACTTTGGCACAGATATATCGGATATAAAAAAATTCCACCCGTCAAGTCCGAAAATCAAAGAGAGCGATATAGGCTTTGGAACGCTTGACGCAGTACCGACTGACGGCAACCCTCATATAACAACAAGCGGCTTAACAGGAGCAGATCCTCTTTCTGACAGTCTGAAAAAGGCTGTTACCGATATAATGAGAAAGACGGTGCGTGATATTCAGAGTGTTCTTACAAAATACGTAAACATCAGCGGTTACACTCTTTCTGCTCTTATGCCTGAAATTGTATTTTATATCAGATGGGCAGAGCTTGTTGAGAAAATCAACTCAAAAGGACTTCAGATGTGCAAGCCGACTATTCTGCCCTTAGTTAGCAGAGAAATTGTTGCAAGGGGTATTTACAATCTGAAGCTTGCCATAAAAAGAGTAAACGGCGAAGAATTCGGCATTGTAGCAAACGACATCGATTTTGACGATAAATCGGGCAGAATTTTCATTCTGACAGGTCCTAACAGAGGCGGAAAAACCACATTTACTCAGGCGGTAGGTCTTGCTGTTTTGCTTGCTCAGAACGGTATTTATGTACCCGGCAGTGAGTTTAAGCTTTCTCCCTGTGATAACATATTCACCCATTTTCCGGCTGATGAAAACGACACCGTTGATCTCGGCAGACTTGGCGAGGAAAGCAAAAGGCTTGCAGAGATTTTTGATATTGCGACAGAAAACAGCCTGCTTTTGCTAAACGAAAGCCTTGCTACTACAAATGTGTCAGAGGGTTTGTTCATAGCAAAGGACGTTGTACGTGCTATGCGCTACCTTGGCGTAAGGTCGGTATTTAACACACATATGCACGACCTTGCAAAGGATCTCGATGTGATGAATTCCGAAACAAAGGGCAAAAGCTCGGTGCAAAGCCTTGTAACAGGAGTTGACCATGGAGAACGCTCGTTCAGGGTTTATATTTCTCCGCCGCAGGGCAGCAGCTATGCAAGAGATATTGCAAAAAAATACGGAGTTACCTTTGAACAGATAAAGGCAAATATTGATAAAACATAAGACGACGAAGGTGCAAATATGAAAGCTATAAAAACAGAGCATTTAACTAAATTCTACGGCAAGGCTCGTGGAATTAACGATGTCAATCTTTCGGTTGAACAGGGTGATTTCTTCGGATTTATCGGCCCTAACGGTGCAGGAAAATCAACCACAATCCGCACACTTTTAGGTTTGCTTTCTCCTACAAACGGCAGTGCAGAGATTTTCGGTAAGGATATTTTGAAAAATCGACTTGAAATACTGTCAGATATCGGCTATTTACCGAGCGAGGCTGTGTTTTACAACGGAATGCGTGTTCGTGATATTCTCTCCTACTCTGCAAGACTGCATAAAGCAGACTGCAAGGACGAAGCAAAAATACTATGCGAAAGGCTTGAGCTTGACACCTCTCGCCGAGTAGATGAATTGTCGCTTGGCAACCGCAAAAAGGTCGGCATTGTCTGTGCGCTCCAGCACAAGCCGAAGCTATATATTCTTGATGAGCCGACAAGCGGATTAGACCCTTTGATGCAGCGTGAGTTTTATGACCTGCTCACCGAAAGGAATAAAGAGGGCGCAACTGTATTTCTTTCATCTCATATTTTGTCGGAAATAGGCCGTTACTGCAAACACGCCGCTGTTATTCGTGACGGACAAATCCTTGCCTGTGACAGCGTAGAAAAGCTCGGTCACACAGGTGTAAAGCGTGTTACCTTGCAAGCAACTAAGAATATCCCCGAGATTACAGGTGCAAAAAACGTAACAAATGAAAACGGATGCGTCAGCTTTCTTTACAGCGGAAGTCCTAAAGAATTACTGTCTGCTCTTGCCGATATTCCCTTTGAGGATTTTACCGTCACCGATCCCGACTTAGACGAAGTCTTTATGCACTATTATGCAAGGGAGGAAAACTGAAATGACTATTTTCTTTCACGAGCTGAAACGAGGTAAAATTTCTCTGCTCATATGGTCGCTTGCTATTGCATTTATGCTTGGAGTCTGTGTTCTGATTTATCCCGAAATGAAAACGCAGATGGGCGACATCAGCGCAATGTTTGCAGATATGGGCAGCTTTTCGGCGGCATTTGGAATGGATAAAATCAATTTTGGCTCATTTATAGGCTATTTCGGTGTTGAATGTGGAAACGTTCTGGGACTTGGCGGTGCATTTTTTGCCTCTATCCTTGGAATTTCTGCTCTTGCAAAGGAAGAAAAGGAGCATACGGCTGAATTTCTTTTGACTCACCCTGTCGCCAGAGAAAGAGTAGTAACAGAAAAGCTACTCGCCGTTTACGCACAGGTTATTATTCTTAATCTTGTATCGGTGCTTGTAACAGCTCTTTCGGTTGTAATCGTCGGAGAAAGCGTTGATGTCAAGGTGCTTACTATGCTCTTTCTCGCCTACTTTTTAATGCAGATAGAAATTTCATCTGTTACCTTCGGCATTTCTGCATTTATCAAAGGAAACGGACTCGGCTTAGGACTTGGCATCGCCGTTTTACTTTATTTTCTAAACATAGTAGCTAATCTTACAGAAAATGCAAAATTCTTGAAATACATAACACCGTTCGGTTACACAGAGGGCGCAGATATTATTTCAAGCGGTACGATTGAAATGAAATACCTTTCTGTGGGTATTGTGTTCACAGCTGTAGGTGTTATTGCCGCATTTTTGAAATATCGCAAAAAGGATATTGGATAAT